>NZ_LJOU01000175.1:0-6075 GCF_001672085.1 Anabaena sp. AL93
TGTGGAAATTGGTAAGGTGCTAAAAGAATTGAGAGCAGCGGTCAACTAGTAGTCTGTCAACCCGAAAATGACGGGTGAAGGCAAGCAGGGGGAGAAGAGAGGCACCGGGGGTAGGGGAGGGAAGAACAGAAGTTTTTTCCGATCATTACCTGTCAAAATAAATTTGACGAACTACTAGTGTTTGTTACTATTGATAGCTAAAACTGTTCCCTACCTTCACAGACAACTTATTCAGCAAACCCTATTTAGTATATTAAAACATGGCAATTTTACACGGAACTTGGGTAATAAATCATCAAAATAGTTATTTCTTTATTTGGGGAGAAACTTGGCGTTCTTCACAGGTGCATACTGAAGTATCTGCTGAGATTCCTTTACATCCCTTGGCTATGGACTCGGTGGAATTAAACGAATGGTTAGAATTATCTAATTTATCAATTACTAGTTTAATTCAGCCATCTTCCACTACTAAACAAAGAATTAAAAGTAAACCACCAACAGAAATAAAATTACCTATTCATTCACAAATAGTTTCTTTACCAACTTATTTTTCAGAAAGTAATAAATCTAATAAATCAGAATTAACGACAATTTCTCCCGTTCATTCTGTCAGCGTGGATATAGATTCTCCATCTTCACAATATTTACATCCTTGGAAAATTGAGGGTTTTTGTCTCACTCCAGCATTAGCAATTCAATTTCTCTCATCATTACCCCTGAGTACAACCGATAATAAAGCGGCTTTATTAGGAGCAGATATTCATTTTTGGGTACATATTTACAGATGGCATTTAGATTTAATTTCTCGTTGTAAATTTTTACCAACTGTTGAGAAACAAGATAGTAATTTAATTGCCAAATGGCAGATACTTTTAGATAGTGCCATAGATGTCACAAGGTTAGAGAAATTCTCTTCACAAATGCCTTTAGCTTGTCGAACATATCAACAGACTACCGAAAATATAGCCATTAATTTACCATTATTACCTCAAGAATTAATATTATCATTCCTCAATCACATTACAGATAATCAATTGCGGTTAATGCTTGGTTCTCAATCTCCCCTAGAACCGAGAATGATGATGTCTTTACCTGCTACATTACAGCAATGGTTACAAGGATTAATTAATGCAAATAATACAATTGATGCAGCAGGAGGAGACCGTTTACAAACTACTTTAAAAGCTTGGACTTTACCATTACAATATCAACTTACAGGCAAAGCTTTATTTAGAACTTGTTTTCAATTGCTTCCTCCAGAAAATGAAGAACCAGATTGGATTTTGAAGTATTTTCTGCAAGCAGCAGATAACCCAGAATTTTTAATAGCCGCAGCGACAATTTGGCATCAACCTGTAGATACATTAGTTTATCAAAATCGCCCAATTGCACAACCTCAAGAAACATTTTTGCGAGGTTTGGGTTTAGCTTCTCGATTGTATCCCATAATTACCCCCAGTTTAGAAACTGCATCTCCCGAATTTTGTCACCTCACCCCCATGCAAGCTTATGAATTTATCAAAGCGGTAACTTGGAGATTTGAAGATAGCGGGTTAGGAGTAATTTTACCGCCTAGTTTAGCAAATCGGGAAGGGTGGGCAAATCGTTTAGGCTTAAAAATTAATGCCGAAACTCCTCAAGAAAAATCCGGACGTTTGGGTTTACAAAGTTTATTAAATTTCCAATGGCATTTGGCAATTGGTGGACAAACAATTTCTAAAGTTCAGTTTGATAAACTGGTAAAATTAAATAGTCCTTTAGTCGAAATTAATGGTGAATGGGTAGAACTCCGTCCCCAAGATATTAAAACTGCCCAAACCTTTTTTAGTTCTCGCAAAGAACAAATGTCTCTTTCTTTAGAAGATGCTTTACGCATTAGTAAAGGAGACACCCAAGTAATTGAGAAATTACCTGTTGTAAGTTTTGAAGCTTCCGGTGCCTTGGCAGAATTAATTGGGGCATTAACTAATAATCAGGAAATTCAACCTTTAACTACACCTCAAAGTTTTCGGGGAGAATTACGTCCTTATCAAGAAAGAGGTGCGGGTTGGTTAGCATTTTTAGAACGTTGGGGTTTAGGTGCTTGTCTTGCAGACGATATGGGATTAGGAAAAACCATCCAATTTATCGCTTTTTTACTTCACCTCAAAGAAGAAAATGTCCTAGAAAAACCAACTTTATTAGTTTGTCCTACTTCAGTTATGGGCAATTGGCAAAAAGAAGTTAAAAAATTTGCCCCGACAATCAAAGTTTTGGAATATCACGGTGATAAACGTCCTAAAGGTAAAGCGTTTACAGAAGCCGTTAATAAACACGATATAGTAATTACTAGCTATTCACTGATTCACCGCGATATTAAATTATTAAAAGCAGTTGAATGGCAGATAATTGTTTTAGACGAAGCCCAAAATGTCAAAAATTCAGATGCGAAACAATCACAGGCAGTGCGACAATTAGAAACGACATTTCGCATTGCTTTAACAGGTACACCTGTAGAAAATAGATTGCAAGAATTATGGTCTATTTTAGATTTCTTGAATCCCGGTTATTTAGGGAATAAACAATTTTTCCAAAGACGGTTTGCTATGCCAATTGAAAAGTATGGTGATACTGCTTCTTTAAATCAATTACGTTCATTGGTTCAGCCTTTTATTTTACGGCGATTAAAAAGTGATAAAGACATAATTCAAGACTTGCCAGAAAAGCAAGAAATGACAGTTTTTTGTGGATTAACTTCTGAACAAGCTACACTATATCAACAATTAGTAGATGAATCTTTAGTAGAAATTGAATCTGCGGAAGGTTTACAACGTCGCGGCATGATTTTAGGGTTATTAGTGAAGCTAAAACAAATTTGTAATCATCCTTCCCAATATTTGAAATTAGCAACTTTAGAGAAACATCATTCTGCTAAATTACAACGACTAGAGGAAATGTTAGATGAGGTTTTAGCAGAAGGAGACAGGGCTTTAATTTTCACACAATTTGCTGAATGGGGTAAGTTATTAAAATCGTATTTAGAAAAGAAATTAGAACGAGAGATATTCTTTTTATATGGTAGTACCAGTAAAAAGCAAAGAGAGGAAATGATTGATAGATTCCAACATGACCCCCAAGGACCACCAATTATGATTTTATCGTTAAAAGCTGGTGGTGTGGGATTGAATTTAACTAGGGCAAATCATGTTTTTCACTTTGATAGATGGTGGAATCCCGCAGTTGAAAATCAAGCCACAGATAGAGTATTTAGAATTGGTCAAACCCGCAATGTTCAAGTCCATAAATTCGTCTGTACTGGAACATTAGAAGAGAAAATAAATGATATGATTGAAAGTAAAAAACAACTAGCAGAACAGGTTGTAGGTGCAGGAGAAGATTGGTTAACAGAAATGGATACAGACCAACTTCGTAACTTATTAATATTAGATCGGAATGCTGTGATTGAAGAAGATGAACTTTAAGAAATATATGCTAGAAAATATAGATAGGGCTTGCTGAAAAAGTTGTCTGTGAGGGCTAGAAGTATGGCTAACGCCACGCTGCGCTATCAGGAGGTAGGGGCGCAGGGCCTGCGCCCATTCAGGAGTATGGCTAACACCACGCTTCGCTATCAGGAGTCAGGCTAACGCCATGCTACGCTATCAGCAAACCCTAGATAAACTCACCTAAGAAAGACATTTTAAACAGAAATAGGCACATTAATCAAATAAGCAAAATTGGTTAGAGAATTGCTGATAAGTAGGCAGGCAAAATTAATTTTATAAGAAGATAGGCATTTAATGTAAGGGTAGCGCCCCCGTGCCTACCCCGGTATTTGGGGCAACCACAGGGGGTTTGCCCCTACTTACCTCCTTGGGGTACTAAATAAATTCCCTCATCATCTGTTAATAAATTCTGTGCTGCTTCTAACATAGAGGGCATTATTTCTTTCAAATCTTCCCGATTATTTAAGTAAGTTTTTAAAGCTGCCATTGGGTCAATACTGCTACTCGCGCTTAATTCAGGAATACGAGGTTTTGCTAACTGACTCACTAATTCGGCTTGAATAGTGTAAGTGTGTGCTATGCTTAAAGCTTGATGTATAGAAGAGTTATCAATTAAATCTAATTGTTCAGACCGCAATTTATAAATGAGTCGCACTACATTATCCTGAATATCATATTTAGTAATTCCTTTTAATAATGCTTTTTGTGGATCATCTTGTTTAGATAAATCTATCTCAATAGTCCGAAATGTTCGCACGGGTAAGGGACAAAATTCCCAATTTACTTTCCCTTTTTCCAAATCTATCATTACATAACCTTTGTCTTCCTTTTCTTCACTAAAATCTACCCGTTCAATACTTCCAGGATAAATTACTGGTGGGTCATTAGATTTATTTAAATTCTGGTGTTTGTGAACATGACCTAAAGCCACATAATCAAAACATGGTCGAGTTAATAAAGATAAGGGTAAAGTAAAACCTTTTCCGACTGCTAATAAACGTTCTGCACCTAAAGTGGCATTATCAGCCATTAAATGGGCTAAAAGCACAGTGGGTAAATTCGGGTCAAGACGGCGAATTTCTCCTTCGATAACTACCTCTAAACGGTCTGTGAGGAGTTGATTAACTTCTGCTAGAGAAGAACCCTGAGTTTCTTGACGAGTCATTAAAGTGGAACGAGTTAACCAAGGGAGAGTAATGATTTGCACATCTCCTTTTTGTGTAGAAAGGCGATGAGTAGTTAAAGTATCACCAACTACAAACCCTGGTACTCCCAAAGTCCGATAAATATTTAAACTTGCACCTCCCAAACCTTGGGAATGTTGGTCATGATTTCCTACTAATAAGACTGTGGGGATATCTGCATCAACTAAACGGCGAAATTGATTAGCAAAGGCTTCTTGAACATAGGGTGCAGGTGTGGCATTAGGGAAGGCATCACCACCAAACAGGACTAAATCTACATGATCAGCGATCGCTCGGTCAATACACAAAGATAATGTTTTCACAAAATCCTCTAGTCGGGTGTTTAAACCTGTGGCTGGATTAACGCGCCCGTGGCAAAAACCGCTACCAATATGGATATCTGAAAGATGGAGAATTTTCATAGTTTATTGGTTGTAAGGGTTAAGATCCCCGACTTCTTCAAGAAGTCGGGGATCTAGTGGTGTGATTAAATGTGAATTCCACACTCAGTTTTTTCACTTCCGCGCCAACGTCCAGCCCGTTCGTCTTCACCTTCGCCGACTTTAGTGGTAATAGGTTCGTCACCAATACTGGGATAACCTTGATCATGAAGGGGGTTGTAAATTACTTTATGTTCAGCTACATACGCCCAGCTTTGCTTACGAGTCCAGGTAGCTAGAGGGTTAATTTTTAATCTTCCCTTACCATCTAGTTCAAATACGGGCATGGTAGCACGAGTAACGGCTTGATCCCGACGACGACCAGTAATCCAACCTACAGTATTAAGCTCATCTAAACCGCGTTGAAGTGGCTCAATTTTGGTAATGTCGTGGAATTTAGTAATATCTGTATCCCAAAGGGCTTCCCCAAATTTAGCAGCAAAGGCTTCACGGCTATCTACGTCTGGGGTTTTATAGGTTTTTAAATCTAGGTTATAGATTTCTTTGGCTTTAGCTACCAATTCTAGGGTTTGGGGGAAATGATAAAGGGTATCTAGGAAAATAACGGGAACGGGATGCTGAAGTTCGCTATAAAAAATGTGTGTCAAGATGATGTCATCAACGTTGAAGGCACTAGTTTGGACTAATCCTGTGGGGATGTTCTTTACAGACCAGGCTAGGATTTCTGTAGGGGTTGCAGTTTCAAATTGCTGATTTAGTGATGCTAAGTCAAAGGCGATAGAAGTTGTCATGATCTTTCTCTAAAACCAAGATTTTTTACTTTTGTTAAATCTAATCTTATAAGAAGATAGGCACATAAGTAGTCGGACAAAATTAAATTCACTCGTTGAGAGAGGGAACAGGGAACAGGGAACAGGGAACAGAAAAATCAATTGTGTAATTAATTCTGTCCCATTACTTATCCCCGCCGATGATTGAGGAAATGGGTTTGAGAGAAAATTGATT
>NZ_LJOU01000006.1:0-80525 GCF_001672085.1 Anabaena sp. AL93
ATTATACAATTTGACTCATTGATTTTATTAATGAGTTTAAGTTTTAATGCTGTTTTTAAGTTTATTTCTAGAAGGATATAAGTTATGATTAAGTCTTGATAGACTAACAATAAAATTATATTATATTTTCTGCCAGAAACCACCCTCATTCTTTATTGCTTCTTATTGAGAATGTATCTGAATCAATTTTCCTATCTAAAATTTGTTTTTTTATAGATAAATGTATTCTTTTACTCATTTTTCATCAATTTACCTCCGTAATCACCGTTTGTGACAGTCAAGGGTGCGGAATGTGGGATCTATATTTTTCTGAATAATTAAGGCTGAGACAGATTGATCGGAGAAAATACTTGGGATTTCACTTCGCCAAAATTTCAATGCCAGAAAAACCTGAGTTAAGCGACCTTTGAAATTTCGCCCTACACTGTTTCCATACTTTTGGAGTTCTTTTAACGATGCCTCGTATAAGTCTTTATTCGTTATGTCAATCACTTTTAAGCATCTCCTAGTATATTACTTTTTGACTTAATTTAAACCTTGAATAGAGACAGAAGTGTAAATTTCTTTATCGTGCAATTTTTTTAAATACTGTGCAGGTGTGATTATATTACGCATTAAGGATTGGTATTTAGTTAGTGCTGGCATTATGTAATCAAGATGTTCTCCATCCTGTCCAGCTTCTAAAGGTGGTAGATCACTGATGGCTTCATCAACTCTGACTACTGGTGAAAGACCTAGTAAACCGCTTCCATCTGAATCACATACAGGTGTGGGAGGTGGAATAGGCTGTTTTTCTTGCTGCAAACCGATCAAAATTACACGCTTGCGCCTTTGTGGAATTCCATAATTTGCTGTATCTACTTTCCAAGTTGAAAGATTATCTGTTACTGATTCAAGAGCAGTTTTTATTTGCTGAAAAACTAAACCATTTTCCATACTTAATAAACCCATAACGTTCTCAAAAACAAAACCATCTGGATTTATTGCTTCAATAATTCGTTGATAATTTTTAAATAGTGAATTACGCTCATCCTGCATTGACCTAGCATTACCAGCAGTAGAAAATCCTTGACATGGTGGACCTCCCAAAACAAACAATTTAGAATCAGGTTTACTTTGTCTTGCAGCAACAGCTAATGAAACAATTTTTGAAAAAACTTGATCATCCCTAATATCTCCAACAATTACAGAAGAATCAATATTTTTAGCATAAGTTTCCAGAGCTATGCGCTCAATATCGTTAGCGACTATAGGTTGCCAACCAGCCCATTTGAATCCTAGTGCTAACCCCCCTGCTCCTGAGAAGATATCTACAAACATTCCCGGTGATCCTAAATGCAAGGCGATTTGATATGCCAGAAGTGGTGGAACAGCATTACCTATTTGTGTATTAATCGCAGTACGAGATCCCAGGAAACAAAAATTATCTGGGAAGCTTTGAAGCCTTGCTGCTTCACGTTGGCTAATGACCCGATGCTGACCACCTGCATAGTCATAATGGAGATGACAGCCATTACCAGGACGATTAAAGTAAGTGTTGATTGTGTAAGCTGGTGCATCTGGGTGTAATCGCCCATAGTAAGTAGAGCGGCTTCCCTTACCCTGAGCATAACTTTCTCGAATTTGAACTAAACGTTGAGATGGTATGGAAGTTGGAATATTTTTCCAATTACCTCCAGGTGGAATGTGTACCACCATTGCCAAGTCAAGGTCACTGAGTTTTGCTGAGTAATGATTTGGAATCATGAGGTTCTCCACATTGGATGATCAAGCAAGTTTTGGCACTCCTCTGGAGTAAGTTTAGGGAAAGATTGCATAATTTCAGCTAACCCTTGACTATCTAAACCATAAGCTTTAGCAACAACAATCTCAATTTCTACTTCTGCTGTAACATCTCCAGCTAGTTTTCGCTCAATCATTGGAACTAATTTTGTAGTCAATTCAGAGGTAATTGGTGGTATGCGAGTCTTGCGTAACACCCCTACAGAAACATGAGAAGTTGATAGCATCGAGCGAACTTGAAACTCAAAAGGTAGTGAGGACATAATACCGAGAAGAGTGTAAAGCTTTGAAAAATTATCTGTTCGGAAATGCGCTACACCAAGAGAATTACCTGTAACCCAGTTTTTAGGAATAATTGTTGCCTGAACCCTTCGCTTTTGAGTAGTTCTGCTCACGTCTCGCCATACAATTCGTGGATATTTCACTGATGGAGGAATATTTAGTTTCTTGTCTGGATCAATAAACATCGAAGGTTGGTTAACTCTAGTTAACCTTTCAATCATTTTTCCTTTAATAAATGGATAATAACCTTTTAATGATAAATAGCTTGTATGACCTGTTTCATCTAATTCTCGACCAGTCCACAATTGCCCTTCATCATTACCTTGCAAATCTCCAAGAGTTTCTAGTTCTGAGAATTTAAGTAGATGATTAAGTTGCGATTGATTGGAATAAACAGGAATAACATAAGAATTTGATTTTAAAAAGCTTTCAGATAAATTAAGTTCTTGATGATATTCTATGCAACTTAAATCTTTGTCAAATTTGTAAGTAAAAGTTTTTTGTCCTGGATTATTTGCTTGAATTGTGATATTAACACAAGTTTGATCAACACCTTCAAAAAGTCTGGATTCAGAGGGAAAGTAATCTATATATTTAATTGCATGATTTGTCAGTAACCACTTTCGTAAAGGTTCAGAATTTTGATCGCTAAGGAAAGATATCGGTGAAACAATTCCTGTAACTCCATGATTTGTTGTCAAATGGGTGGCAACTTCCAAGCCAATACGAGCAAGATTGATACCCCAACCCGCGAACATTTTTCTCGGCATTGACAGTGGAAAATTATTTTTTAGTTTTTGTGATAACGCTCGCAACGATTCAATATACATTGACTCTGTTTGCTCATCCAATCTTTCAAGGTCACGGCGATCTGGCTTAATAACTTCCCAGGGAGGATTGGTAATTGTAATGTCGAATTGTGGTTTATTATCTGTTTGTCTTCCTCTAAATTGGGATATAAAATAAGCAAAGCTATCGTGAGAAAATGCGCTCAGAGTAAAATTAATGCCGATATAATTGGCCATTTTCTCAATAGCCTGCTTTGCTTGAATGACTGCTTGCTCATCACAGTCCCATATTTCAATTCGCCATGATCGATTTGTCAGACTAGGAAAAATTAAAACACGCTCCAAAAGCCAAACAATTAATCGCCCGTCACCGCAAAATGGATCAATAACAGATAGCTCTCCAGTATTTTCTGTACGAGATGCAACAGTCAGAACACTATCAACCAGCCGTTCACCAATGAATTTTGGAGTGTAAAACTTACCAGTTGTCTTGATTAGAAGGTTATCTCTCCCAAGTCCTACTTGAGCAGCAGGTGTAGATTGAAGTATTTCTAGGTGATTCACGGTTGACTCTCTGGTTCAAAGTTGTTAATAATTTTAATTATATTCTATTTAGAATATAAATCAAGCATCTGGTTTGTCGGATTTAGGTCCTGGTTTGGGACTCCTATCTATATAATTGCGTAGGCTAGAAGCATCAATTAACCAGATTCCACCTGCACGACGAGCTTTTATTAGTTCTTGACGAATAAGTAGCCGAATGTGCTGGGGTGTATAACCTGATTCAAGAGAAGCTTCTGAAACAGTAATCATTTCGGTGTCAGTCATCTTTCCACAAGATTTTTAGTTATGTGTTGCGTTGTCCGCATTTATTAGTTTTGATCTAGAGTTAATTTTACTCTACTAATCTCCAGCTTTTTATAAAGTTGAGTTGATCGTATTTCCGATTTTATTTTGAGGAAGGAGAGCGATCGCAACGCACTCCGCAGGAATCGCATTTCTGGTGTTGTGAGTTTTGAGAGCGATCGCTTAAAAAAAATATATAATACTTATATTCTCAAGGATAATGCTCATGGAAATCCAAGAACTTAAAGCAATAATCAAAGAAAGCATCCGCGAAGTTTTGCGAGAAGAAAGAATGTTGCTCTGTCAAGTCCTTATACCCTATGTAAGTGATGAAGAACAAGAAGAACTAGATGAAATGCTTGATTCACCATCAGACTATGAAGATAAAGAATTAGTTGATATGACAGAGTGGGTGAAAAATGGCCATAAAATTTCGTAAGAATGCTATTAAGTTTTTAGAAAAAGCAAATCTTGAAGATGCTGAGAAAATCCAGGAAAAAATATCCCAACTTCTATATTTTGTCGAAGAACAAGCCATTATTCCCTTTACAGAACTTGATATTAAAAAAATGAAAGGAGATTGGGAAGGATTTTATAGATTACGTATTGGTAAAATCAGAATTGTCTTTACAGTTAATACCCAATCTGGTGAAGTTGAAATTTTCACAATTGGTACAAAAGGAGATGTTTATAATTAAATCAAGAGGAAGAGTAATTATGAATCACCATTACAGTATTTTAATTCAGTGGTCAGATGAAGATCAAAAATATGTAGTCAGTTTTCCAGAGTTTGGTCCTTATGCCCATACTCACGGAGAAAGCTATGCAGAAGCTCTAAAAAATGGAGAAGAAGTATTAGAACTTTTAATGGAAGAATATCAGTTACAAGAAAGATCACTTCCACAGCCTTTAATGGTAGGTTCTTCTATGACAATTGGTTAGTAACTTTTAATTGCTGAATTACCCGCCATTTTGCATCATCCAAACTAACATACCCAAAATTTCTTCCACAGGAGGTAGAGAATAATCCATTAAATCAATAGTAACAAGATCATTTTCCAACTTCAGGAAACGCCATTGTGTACCACTACTAATTACACCATAAATAACACGAAGGGGATTATTTTTAGCAGCATTAAATCTTTGCGCGGCCACCATCTCTGCAATACATTGTCCAAACCCAGTTCTTAAATCAGCCTTTTTTGCTTCAACAATGACAATTACCGGGGCTTCAATTTCTAACACTTCAGGAGAACTACTTAATAGAAAATCGCAAATTCCATTAAGTCCTACGGACTCATCAACTGTAAAATCTTCACCGGAAAATAAGCTAATTTGCCGATTTAAAATCTTTCTTACTTCTAATAAAACTGGGTAAATAATTCCTTCAGAACGAGCTTTTTCACTAGCAGAAGAAGAAATTGGTATACTTTCTTCAAGATATGCCTTGAGTGTAGCAGATGGTTCAATTTTTTCAATAGCAGGAATAAAACGCCCACCTTCCTGAGTTTTTAAACCAAAAGCTTCTTTAACCTTACCAATAGATGTAAATTGACTATAAGACATATCTTGTAACATTCCTAGTTTTATAAAATTACTCTTTGCGCCTCTGCGTGAGGCTAACTCTTATCCTAACTCAATTTTTATCAAACTGTGTCCCATCTGCAACCTCAATCTTTCATTGTCAATTCTCAACCTCTCATTTTCCTGTTCCAATCTAATTACAATATCTTGTAGATCTTCAACTTTTGATTTTTTCTTAATTGCTTCCTCAATTGCCACCTTGCGATTTTCCAAACTAAACCACTTTTGATAAATAGATGTGTGCATATTCACAGAATGACCCAAATTATCAGCAGCAGCTTTAATAGGAATCCCCATCAAATGCGCTCGAATTGCCCAAGCATGGCGTAAATCGTAAGGTTGAAAGGGAATCCCCACAAATCTAAACCATCTATCTGTACCATGTCGTACAGCGTTGATTTCTCTACTGGTAATTTTATTTTGGATTTTTGCTTTTAATAGTGCGATCGCTTCCGTATCCCCTTTTAAATTAAAACTTTCCACCCAACGCGGATATAATGGTAAAGCTTCCCTTTCTCCCGTTTTACATTCTTGATTCACACGCCATGTATTCATCGTATTTTCTGATGATAACCACCAATTTAAATCAGGATTAACAAAAATTTCAATCGGTCTTAATCCATAGGTTGCTAACATCCCATAAACCCAACGCCAAAGTTGCCAATTATTTCTATCTTCCCTAGTTGTCAACTTACTAGGACGATTAATTGCATAGGTTTCAAACTTGAGATATTCTGTTTCTATCTCTGCATCAGTAGGAATATCACGCTTACGTTGAGAAATAGCTTTGATTTTTAAATTACTTAATTCTGGAACTTCTAAACCAGAGCATTTACATAAAACCCTAATTACCTTAATTAATTCATTTTTTACACTATCGGAAGATGGGCAAAATTTCACAGCATCAATAAAATTGGCATTTATTGCTAATTTATCTTTTGGCAAATGTGTTTTAGCAATGTAGAAATAACTATTAAAAGTATTGTTACTTTTGAGAGTGCGTTTCCTAGTTTGGAAATAGTTGTTTTCAAACTCAGAAACCAACTCAAACATGGTGAGGAACTTAGCTTTAAATCTTGTTTTGCCTAAATATTTATCAGTCCAAATAAATTGTTTTCTGGCAATTAATTTTCCCAACTCATTAGCTTCTTCTTCTGCCGTATTTAAACCATCAAAACTAAAGGGAATACCCAAAGAAATATCATATTGCTTTGTGCCGCTACCGTTTTTATCAATATCACCTGGTTTAATAGGTAAGGTAGTTCTCAACTGTAATGAATTGCCGGATTTTCTGACAGAAACACTCACCCTAGCGGCTCTTAGTCTAGCATTAATTGCCTTTAATTCTGTTGTCAGTTTTGCCGTTAAGTGATTTTCCTGGTTTTCTACTGCTTGCATTCTGCCTAAATATCCCCCGTCGGTAATAGCTGTTTGGTGAAAATCGGCAAATGCTTCCTGTGTTCTGTCCATACCCTAGATTTACCCTAATAAAAAAACTGTTCACTCCAGACAATGATTGCGGCAAACATAGTTGAAAATGAACATTTTCCGGCTTTTAAAATTATCTTATTACTCTTTTCCGTGAAGGTAAAGCACAAGAAATCTACATCGTTACATCAGGTGAAATGATGGCGATGTATGCTGCAAACAACATCGCTCGTGGTGTACTTAAATATGCTCACTCCGGTGGAGTTCGTTTAGGTGGTTTGATCTGTAACAGCCGTAACACAGACCGAGAAATCGAATTAATTGAAACCTTGGCTGCACGTTTGAACACTCAAATGATTCACTTCGTTCCCCGCGACAATATAGTTCAACACGCTGAACTACGTCGGATGACAGTGAACGAGTATGCACCAGAAAGCAAACAAGCTAACGAATACCGCGCACTAGCTAAGAAGATCATCAACAACACTAACCTCACCATCCCTACACCTATCGAAATGGAAGAGTTGGAAGAATTGTTGATTGAGTTCGGTATTCTTGAAAGCGAAGAAAATGCTGCAAAATTAGTTGGTAAAACAGCATAATTCACTGCTAAGAAAGAATTTTCTAGTACCAGGAAAAAGGCAGAGAGCAGCACATCAAAAGCTCTCACCTTTGACCAACATTTCCCTATCGCTACAGGGGACTTCATGTCCCCAAACACCTCATCCCTATTTCCGTTCCTTTAGGAGCAAGAGAGATTAACAATGACTTCGACCGACGACAAGAAGATTGTTGAACAAAGAAAAGAACTAGTTAAAGAAGTTCTCAAAGCTTACCCTGAAAAAGCTGCTAAGAAGCGTGAGAAGCATTTAAACGTATTTGAAGAAGGTAAGGCTGATTGTGGTGTTAAATCTAACATCAAATCCTTACCTGGTGTAATGACCGCTCGTGGTTGTGCTTACGCAGGTTCTAAAGGTGTGGTTTGGGGTCCTATCAAGGACATGATCCACATCAGTCACGGTCCCGTTGGTTGCGGTTACTGGTCTTGGTCTGGTCGTCGTAACTACTACTTAGGTACAACAGGTGTTGATACCTTTGGTACTATGCACTTCACCTCCGACTTCCAAGAACGCGACATCGTGTTTGGTGGTGACAAGAAACTGACTAAATTAATTGAAGAATTAGATGTATTATTCCCCCTAAACCGTGGGGTTTCTATTCAATCTGAATGTCCTATCGGTCTGATTGGGGATGACATCGAAGCAGTAGCTAGAAACACATCCAAAACCATCGGTAAGCCAGTTATTCCTGTTCGTTGCGAAGGTTTCCGTGGTGTGTCTCAGTCTTTAGGACACCACATCGCTAACGACATGATTCGTGACTGGGTATTCCCCAGAGCAGACAAGGCTAAGAAAGACGGTACATTGAAGTTTGAAGGCACTCCTTATGACGTAGCCATCATTGGTGACTACAACATCGGTGGTGACGCTTGGGCCAGCCGGATTTTATTAGAAGAAATGGGTTTGCGCGTTGTTGCTCAATGGTCTGGTGACGGTACAATCAACGAAATGTTGATGACACCAAATGTGAAGATGAACCTCATCCACTGTTACCGCTCGATGAACTACATCAGCCGTCACATGGAAGAAGCTTATGGTATACCCTGGTTAGAATATAATTTCTTTGGTCCTACCAAGATTGCTGCATCTTTACGTGAAATTGCTTCTAAGTTTGATGCAAAAATCCAAGCAAATGCTGAAAAAGTAATTGCTAAGTACCAACCTACCATGGATGCGATCGTTAGTCAATATCGCCCCCGTTTGGAAGGTAAGACAGTTGCAATGATGGTTGGTGGTTTACGTCCCCGTCACGTTGTTCCCGCTTTCCAAGATTTGGGAATGAAGATGATTGGTACTGGTTATGAGTTCGCTCACAGTGACGACTATAAACGTACTACTCACTACATCGAAAACGGAACTATCGTTTATGACGACGTTACCGCTTACGAATTTGAAGAATTCATCAAAGCATTGAAGCCAGACTTAGTTGCTTCCGGTGTGAAAGAGAAGTATGTCTTCCAAAAGATGGGTCTTCCTTTCCGTCAAATGCACTCTTGGGATTACTCCGAACTTAGTAATGTTGGTAGAAAGGTGCGTTAATTTGAGGTTTTTTGGTTGGGGAATTAAGAGAGTTTAATTTTTAGACTAAATGGATTTTATTATGTTCTATAATAACATTGTTTGTGGATAACTGCAAGTAATAAAGGTCTGATTTTGTCTGGGTTTGAGATGGTTGTTAATTTGTGATGTTTGGTGATTTAGTTAAATAGGATAACTTTTTGTGGGTTGGTTTTATAGACTAAATAGTATGGTGTGTTAGTCTTGAGCAGCAACAGCAGCGTTAATATAACTGAAGATATCGTCAAGTTCCCCTATTGCCTCTAGTTCTATTGCTTCCTCTGGGGTGAGGGTATCTAATTTGTTTTTATCAAGCAGTTCTTGCATCCGTTCACCTAGCTTATCGGTAAATTTGAATAGCATGAGGTTGTTGATATGCTTGATGCAAATTCCTTCAGGTAGTAATTGGGACGGTTTAACTAGTGTAGTTGTCATTGGTAAATTATCTTTAATTTTCTTGATTTTATCATTGAATATTTGGGATGTGATATCTACACAGAATATCACTAACTCAAGGAGTTATTATAACATATTCTCTAAAAACAGGAGATAAAATAAACAATGTTTTATCACTTTCTATAGTTGTAACTAAATAGCGCCTCTTTAAAGACTGTAAACCATTAATTAATTCCATAGAAGATAAAGATAAACTTTCTCTTAATTGTTCTCTATTCACAGGTTGATTAGATTTACTCATTTCTAAAACTATCTGTTGTTCTACTGTTGATAGTCTATTAAATAGTTCACTTAATTGATATTTCATATTCTCTGTCAACAGCAACCCTTCACTTAAAAAATCTGATATCTTACCTTGGAAAATATTTCTAATTAAACTAGAAATATCTTGTAAATAAGCTGGATTACCTTCATATAAATTAATCAGGGTTGACCAGCTTTTTTCAATTCCAGGTAATCCTAAAATGGAAATGAGGCGGGTATTTTGATTAATTAACCAATGAGATAGGGTTTGTAGTTCTGTTTCGCGTCCGTAAAAGTGGGTAATTTTTGGTGCAATTGTTAAATCATGGTAGAATAATTGGCTGGTTGATTTTTCTTCATGAGATTGATTTTTATCAGGTTTAGGATAATTAGGACACCAGTTAATTTTAGTATTTATTAAACCAACAAATTGGGGAGAATTTATAACTCTTTCTAACGTCCAACAAAAATTATATTTATTAATATCTTCACCTAACTGTTCTGATAAAGTTTTAAATAACTTACGACTAACATCTCCAATATAGTTTTGACTATTGTATCCCGATTCGTCTGCTATTTGATTGTAAGTTTGACCTTGCCAAAGTCCTTTGAGAATAGCTTTTTCTAAATCGTCTAGATGTTCTCCCGTTTGTTTCTGGACTACTTGATCCACAAATTGTAATAACTCTGTAACATTCATATATTCTAGGCTGGGTAAGTATTACAGCAACAATTATAACTTAATTTCAACCATGAGAATCATACTTTTTCAGTGTTTTTTGGGTTACTGAGTTTATATTTCGTTATATAAATGCGAGAAAAACAGGTTTTTTTGGTGTAGAAAGTTCAAAAGAGAACATTTAGTATAAGAACTAGCTAAAACATAAGTACGGATATAAATTTATGGCTGACAATCAGGGTGTAACCTATGCAGTGGACTTAGTAATGTGTATTGATGGCACAGGTTCAATGGGTCATTTGATTGAAGAGGTGAAATCAACCGCTCTGAAGTTTTATGAGAAGCTAGAAGCCAAAATGAAGGAAAAAACTAAGAAAATTGACCAACTTAGAGCTAAGGTAATTGTATTTCGGGATTATTGGGCAGATTCACCAGAAATTGCGATGCAATGTTCAGAATTTTTCGATTTGCGATCGCAGTCCCCAGATTTTGCTAATTTTATCTCTCGAATTGAAGCTGAAGGTGGTGGGGATGAACCCGAAAACGGCTTAGAAGGATTGGGGTTAGCACTTAAATCCGACTGGCAAAAAGGGAATTTTAGCAAGCAAAGATATGTGGTAGTTGTTTACACAGATGCCAGCGCTCATAGTTTAGAAAAAGGTGGAAAACCTAGCAACTACCCTAATAATATCCCAAAAACCTTTGATGAATTGACAGATTATTGGCACGAAATTCCAGTATCAGCCAAACGATTGCTTTTATTTGCTCCTGATGCTTCACCTTGGACGGTTATGAGTAGCTGGGAAAATACAATTCATTATGTTTCCGCAGCGGGTAATGGATTAGAAGAATTAGAAAAAGATCAGATTTTAGATGCGATCGCTAACAGTATATAAGCAATGACAGTTAACTTAATCATGAAAATATGAGTGGTTAAGTTAAGTTTCTTAATTAAAATAAAAACTTCAACAAGGACTTTAGTAATGGTTATGACAAAATTTCAGTTCGTAGTAAATTTAGAAGTAGCTGAAAATAAAGGTGAAGATGATAACCTAATCGAATATTTTGAACGAACACAAATTTATTTGATGGGAGTATTTGATGGTTTAGGAGGTCGTTCTGCTGGTTATGGTGGTCAAACTGGAGGACGGATTGCTTCAGAAATAGCATCGAAAATTAGTAAAGAATTTTTCAAACAATGGAATGGTAAGATAACTTCAGAAAATGCTATAGAATTACAAAAAAAAATTTGTCAAGCACTAAAAAAAGCCGCAGATGATAATAATATGCGAACCACTTCATCTCGGCTTAAAGGTTCTTTAGTAGAGCATAAACTTTGCACAACAATTGCCTTAGCTAGTATTCCTAAACAACAAACTCAGGATAAAATTTTTGAAGTTAATTTAGCTTGGATGGGAGATTCACGAATTTATTTTCTTAGTCCCACTAAAGGATTACAGCAATTAACTAAGGATGATTTAGTAACTTCCAAAGATGCCTTTGAGATGCTCAGACAAGATCCACCAATGTCTCAATATTTAACTGCTGATATCAATCCCAAATGGCAAATCCATTTTCAGAATTATAGATTTGAAGAAGCTGGCTGTTTTCTAGCTTGTACTGATGGTTGTTTTCAGTATTTTTCTGCTCCTTGGGAGTTTGAAAAATTGTTACTAGAAACACTTTTAAATTCAGAAGGTGATAAAATAGAAGATACTAATTGGAGAGAATTAATTGATCAAAAATATACCGAAATTAAACAAGATGATGTTTCTTTAATTATTTATGCGGCTGGTTTTAATGTAATAAAACATCTTAAAAAATCTTATCAAGAGCGATTAAAATATCTCCAAAGTAACTTTATTGCTGATACAAATAACTATGATAGCTTAAAAAAGCTATGGGAAAATTATAGAATTGATTATGAATATTATCTACAATTTATTCAAGATATTCCACCTATTTCTCATGTAACTGGTATAGAAGATAAATCTTATATACCAGTTACACCAGTTACTATAGCTATTGCAAATCCAAGTACAAATAACCTGTTTGAACAATTTAACGAATTGTCTAAACAAAAAGCAGATGAAGAAGTTAAAAAGCTTTATGATCGTGCTAACTATTGTTATGAACATTCTCAGTTTCAAGAAGCGCGAAAATTATGTAACCAGGCTTTACAAATAAGACCAGACGAAATTAATCCTAAATATCTATTAGGATTAATTTACTATGAATTAGCAGAAAAATAGTATAATTATCAAAAGAAAAATCAATTTTTAACTGATGCTGCCTTTCATATTAAAGAAGTTATTAACCGTCCACCAGAAAAGTCAATGGAAATATTTGTAGAAGCATATCAAATTTTAGGTGGAATTTACTATAAATTAAAAGATTGGAGAAAATCGGTTGAATTTTATGAGGACTTTTTTAAATGTGAAGGTTCGGAAAAATATGTAAATTCTACGGATTTTGATCAGCACTTAGAGTTTTTTGTTGCTTCTCTTATTCAATCAAGGGTTGAGCAATGTCAGCCAGCCAATACAGCAATTCAGTTCTGTCTACGTATAATTAATAGTAGTTCAATTTTACCTTATGGCAAAAAACCTTCGATTTACTATTTTATGGCAAGTTTACAAGAAATAAAAGGAGAGTTTAACGCCGCATTAAATAGTCTAGAAATACTCTTGGAATTAGATTTGTATTCAGAGTATCGAATGGAACGAAAAGCAAAGGAAAAACATCAAAATATTTTGAATAGATTAAATAATAGGAGATAGTAATCAATGTCTTATAAAACAGGTGATCTAATTGCTGATAAATATTTAGTAACCCGTGAATTTGACAGCGCTAATGGTGGGCAATGTCAATGGGGTTTTGCTGTAAATATCAATGATGGTAATGAGTATTTTGTGAAAAAATTTCTGAGTCCCGTATATCCAGGAGAAAAAGCACCAGGAGGCGAAAAAAGTAAACAAAAAAAAAAGACCTCAAATAACTGAAGTACAGCAACAGATTAAATATCTTTATAATAATGGTACTTTACCTAAAAACGATAAAAATAAAGACGTTAAGAATCAGTTAATTATGAATTTTACACGGAAATTATAAATTTTTAACTCATGAAAAAAACATACAAATGTAAAAGTTGTGGCTGTGAAGTTGTATCTCTGATGAAACCTTCTGAATGTCAAGTTTGTGGAGGACGAGAATGGACGATACTAACTACTACTAAAACCGTTAATTTAGGAGATGAACCAATGGCTATTGATAAAGACTTATTATCTTCATTCAAATTTCGATCAACAATAGAGAATTTCTGCCAAACTGTTGGCTGGGATCTTTATAGTATTAATGATACAAGAGCTATCATGAGATTTAGTATGGATTCTGGTACTACACAAACTGTATTTATTCTCAAATATGATTCGACTCTAGAATTTTCTTGTCCAAGTAGTTTAAAATTTGATGATACAGATGATATACCGCATAGTTTATCTACTTGGCTATTGATAAGTAATGCACGATATAAATTCGGTTTTTGGTGTATAGAAAAGATAGAAGATAAGCAGGTTTTTTCAATTATTCATAATGCAGAAATGAGTTTAATTGATATTAATTATTTCTGCAAAATAGTTGATAGACTAGTACAAGAATGTGATAAATTTGAACAAACAATAGCAAACATAATGAATAGTTAATGGTAATTATAGCAGGCGAGGCGATCGCTACCAATTAATGACCTTCAAACGGTTGATCTTTGCAAATTCTTGATCAGCAGTCACTAAGCTTGCTGAATTTTGGATTGTTATTGCAGCAATTACTGCATCAGGTAATTTTAACCGATATTGCTGACGAATTTCGATAATCTTGTCAACTAATACCGGATCACCTGCTGCCAAACCAACAATTTCCACTCGCTGAATAAATTGTTGAAAAAGTTGGAGATCGCTTTGAGTTAGCCCAGAAAAAACCAAAAATTCAATCTGGCTAATAATCGAAATCCCAATCCAATTAGCATTTTGAAGTAATTGAATAAGTTGGGTATTACCTTGTAACAGGGCAATGATCGCATTCGTATCTAGCACATAGCGATTACCATTCATCTCTTAATGTCCTTTGCATCACTACTGCATCTCCTTGCCAATTTAACCGTCCTACCAAATCAGAAAAATCATACTTGAGATTTTGATCTTTAGATGGGACAACTGGATTAATTACCAGCACAATACTTACTTCTCCCGGATCAAGTTGTGTGGGAATGTCAAGATGCAAATGACCTGATGAATCCACTATCGTTGTAAGTTGAAGAACTTCCATTTTGATGTTAATAATTGGATATCAATTTTATTTTAGTCCAAACTCAAGTAACAATCATCATAAATGATAAATAAAATTCTGTAAATCCTAAAATCCTGGATATCCTGATAGCGAAGCGTGGCGTTAGCCATTTCAGACAATTAATGCTACAATAAACAAATAATTACTTGGTATCATATCATGATGATTACTCAAGCACTGGAATTACAACCTAACATCTTAGAAGATATATCAGAAGATATCATTTTCCCCCCCAGTGACCTATATAGTGATGAACCTCCCGTGGAAACAGAACTGCATCTCGAACAAATAATGCTCTTAATAAAATCTCTCAAATGGTTATGGAAAGAGAGAACTGATTTTTATGCTGTTGGAAATCTGAGTATTTACTATAGTCCTCATCAAAAGAAATCAGAAGATGTGAGAGGTCCAGATTTTTTCGTAGTTTTAGGAACAGAACGGAAAACTAGAAAAAGTTGGGTAGTGTGGGAAGAAAATGGTAAATATCCTAACCTGATTGTGGAAATTCTCTCACCAACCACAGCTAAAACTGATAGAGAAACTAAAAAAGAACTTTATCAAGATACTTTCCGCACACCTGAGTATTTTTGGTTTGATCCCTATAGCTTAGAATTTGCAGGTTTTTATTTAATACATGGTAAATATCAACCTGTAGAACCCAATGAAAAGGGACATTTATGGAGTCAAGAATTAGATTTATATTTAGGAATTGTTCAGGGTTTATTAAGGTATTTTACACCAGATGGAGATTTAGTTCCCACACCGGAAGAAAGTGCAGAATTTGAAGCTCAAAGAGCAGCAATTGAAGCTCAAAGAGCAACAATTGAAGCCCAAAGAGCAGCAATGTTTGATGAAAAAGCTCAACGGTTAGCAGCAAAGTTGCGAGAATTAAATATTGATCCAGATACAATTTAATTTAGATCCCATTTAGATCCCCGACTTCTTTGAGAAGTTGGGGATCTAGGGATCGATAATTCACGAATTTCCTCACTACTATTGATAATTAGACAACTTTGATGTTTGGTTGTTGATAATAATTTAAATAGATTTCCGTATTCTTCATACCCTTGTTGATATTTACCTGATACTTGATGCTTTGAAAAAATACAGTTAACATCGTCAATGATAATCAGATAAGAGTGTTTTTCTATGGCTTTTTTAAATTGTGAAAGTTGATGAGGTGAATTATCTGGAATAACCTGATCATTAGGGTAAATTGTCTCTGTGATTAGTTGTGTTAAACTGGGTAGAGATTTTAAACTTTTATAAATAACAAACTCAAAATTTTCTTTGATATTATCAACTAATTTTAAAGCTAAAGCAGTTTTTCCAATACCTTTAATACCCAGTAAGGTTATTAAATTACATTTTCCTTGGAGGATTTTTTGTTGTAGTAATGATAATTCTACTTTGCGTCCATAAAAATCACCGATTTCAGGTGCATCTTTTAAATCTAGATGAGAGGTTATCTGTTCTTGTTTATGGATAATTTCATGATTTTCTGGTGATGGTGCAGATTCTTTAAAAAAATTACCACTATTGATTTGTATTCCTTTAAAAATATTAGTTGAAGAGAAACTACATCTACCTAAAGTTGACTTGACATTAAATTTATTAACTTTTTTTCCAACTGCTTGAGATAAGGATTTCCACAGTTTACTGGCACTATCCTTGATGTATTTTTCGCTGTGGTGGTGTTCTGTGGCGATATCTGCGTAAGATCTACCCTGTAGTGTCCCTTCCAGGATAGCTCTTTGTAAATCATTGAGATGGTGTCCTTGATGCTCAAAGACTTGGTTATCTGCAATTTCAATTATCTCTTCAATATTTAACACTACTCCCCCCCTTCAAGTCAAGACTTTTTGATATTCTATCATGCTTTTAATACATCTTCTGGGGAGACTACACAGACAAAACCCATCTGCGCTGGTTGGAAATTTGGGCGTTGCTGATTAAGGGTATGAATTTTAGTCTCACGCAAAGGCGCAAAGACGCAAAGGTAAGAGTTTTAAAGGTTCAATTTGGGAATTTCATACCTCAATTCAGCAACGCCGAAATTTGTTAGCCTGGCGAGTGGAAGTCACGGCTACACAGACAAAACCCGCCTTCGCGGGTTTGGTGTAAGAGATAAATTTTTGACTAATGGCGTTTGTGAAGATTTTTATGGGTGACAGAATATTACTTTTAGAGACTTTTTCACGTTTTTACATACTTTTGAGGTCTTGACATCCTCTTTTGGGCGTATTAAATTCAGTATGTTTGAAAACTATTGTAACTTATTGTGGGTTGGGTAGTGAATTTCATATTTATCTACATTTACTCCCAATAACAATTTGTACGTTATTTGAACGGGGGAATTGACATGAATAAGATCATATCATCTGCGATCGCTTTTATGGGTGACATAATATTACGTTTAAAGACTTTTATATCACTTATACATACCTTTGAGGGCTTTACATCCTCTTTTGGGCATATTAAATTAAGTATGTTTTAAAACTATCGTAATTTATTGTGGGTCGGGTAGTGAATTTCATATTTATCTGCATTTACTCCCAATAAGAATTTGTACGTTATTCAAACGGGGGAATTGACATGAATAAGATCATATCATCTGCGATCGCTGTTTCTGCCATTACTGTATCTACTGTCTTTGGTTTAAGTTTAGTTAATGTTAACTCTTCCAAAGCTGGACAAAATCCTTTAGCTTTTTTCGGGAAAGAAACACGGTTAAGGAAAACTGGAACTAAATTCGTGACAGGAAAAACAACAGCCCCTGTTCACATCTGCAAGAGTGTATTGAAAGGATCTGAGTGTAAATATTCAAAAACTGTAAAGTATACCCATGAACTTACTTCGACTGGGAAAGTAGATCTTCAGATGCTTAGTGCGGAATCCGGTTTTAAATCTGGGAGTGAGTATTCTGAAACGGTAGAACAAACCCTAAAACTTGAACCTAATCAAGGTGCAAAGATTTATGTAGCTCCCACAGGAAATCAAACCACATGGGAATATCAAGAAGAGAAGCAAAAAGGTCAGTGGGTTACAATAGGAAAGGCATCGGTAACAATATGGAGTGGTGTAAAGATAAATTCCATGCGATGTACTCGTTGCTAGTCAAGGTGGTTGTGGATATTGATTGATGGATCTGATGCGTGACGCATTTTGTAAGTTGTAGTGACAAGACTGCCAGGGGAAACGCATCTAAATGTTTCCCCTGGAGTACAAGCCAACTGAAAAGACCGATCTCATAAAGTATTAAACAATTGATGGTAAATAATATTATGACATCCGATCAAATTTCAATAGAAGTCAATGGTAAGGTAGATGTCTTTCAACTGTCTGCTTACGGAAATGAGCAAGATCAAGATCAGACGGATCAAGAAGGAACTGTAAAAGTTAATGGAAATGAATTAGAACTTCAGGGAAGTCTATGGCGAAAAGTCAAGATTGACCATAAAATCACCCCTAAAACAATTTTAGAATTTGAATTTCAGGGTATTAAAGAAGGAGAGATTCACAGTATAGGATTTGATAACGATAATGTGGTGTACGATAAAAACCTTCTTAATGATCAAACGACTGACGATACAACTTTTCAGATATGGGGATCACAGGAATCAATTCCTAAATGGAATCCAATCACTAACGGTATTGATAGATATGCAACGAATTTGGGGTGGCATAAATACAAAATTTTATTAGAAGATCACTTCAACGGTAGGTTTTCTTATCTAACATTTGGTAATGATCAGGATGTTACTAATCCGACTGCCACTGCTAAATTCCGTGGACTGAAGATTTATGAAAACCCGGATACTCCTGAAGATCCAAATCCCGGACTTTTTGAAAAACAGCTATCTAATACAAATATTTATGCTATAAAGACGTACGGATCTTTTATATATATTGCGGGATCTACTAGTAAAAACCTAGATGGAAAAATTAATAATGGTAACAATGATGCTTTCATCAGTAAGTACACTCTTGAAGGTAAGCTGTTACGCAGTTAAATTTAATAAACGGCATTACCTTTATTTTTAATTTTGCGCTCCCATTTAATAATAAGACCTCCTTCATTTAGCAATTTATTTAACAACTCTTCTAGCTGTGATACTGATTCAAATAATCTATGAGCTATATATTCTTTTGCGGAATGCCAAACTAATTCAATTAAATTATAATCTGGACTATACGGTGGTAAAAATTCCAAAATAATATTTGGCATTTCTGACTCAATCCGAGCTAAAATATCTTTTCTTTTATGAAAACTGGCATTATCTAGAATAATAACTATCTTGGCAGAATTATTCTGAAAACTTTCAATTTGATTTCCTTGTTCTATCCATTCTTGTCTTAGAAAATTATTCAATGATGTCAACTGTTCATAAAAAACATCTGCGTTCCCCTTTTTTATGACAAAATTAATTCTTTTTTTGTCATGATAACGCAACCCTCCCATAATATTTACTCATCAAGAGTCTTCTTTGTCCCGTTACTTTTTTTCTGTTCCCTTTCTTTCCCCATGTTTTTCTTCTTATCACTCTCAAACTAAATCCACTTTCGTCCCAAAACCATACCTGTAAACGCTCTGGCGTTTCTTTAGTTATTTTTAAATATTCTGCCAATTTTTCTTTAAATAACTTCCGTTTCTCTGGATTCTGTTTGTCTTCCAAGCTATATCTTGCCCAAAGGTAAACGTACTTTTTTTTCGCTAAGATTCTCCTTACCTGAGAACCACTTAACTTAATTCCTGTTACTGATTCTAGATATGTTGCTAATCTAGCCGCTGTCCAACGACCAAATTCATAGCCATATTCTGCCGGCTCTTTTTCTATTATTTCTAATAATAATTCTTCATATTCTTTGGTAACTTTACGGAAGTTACCTTCTCTTCTTCCATCCAAAAAACTTTCTAGGTTATCAGGATCTCCATGTACTGCCCAATATGCTACTGTTGGATATGCGATATCTAAAAAATTACTAATTTCTTGGTAAGTTTTCCCATCATTCATCAACAACAAGATCAGTATCTTCTCTCTTATGTATGGGTTTTCTTGCTCTTTTAGGTTTTTTAATAGCTTTTCTCTCTGCTCTTGTGATAGATGGTTTTTTGCTGGCATACTTCCTGGTGATTGCTTATTAACTTAATTTTCTATTATACAATCAAGCTGCACAACAGCTTAATTTCGGTTCGACAGAACTGTTAGGATCACCAGGCGATGAATCCGCCAGGGCGCTGGCAATAAATACTGATGGTTGGATATATCTTGCCGGTAGTACCATTAGTGATAATAGTGATGTCTTTGTTGCACAATTGAAAGCTGATAATCAAGTGGCTTACTTCCCGATATACGGAACTAATAAAAATGAATACCCAAATGCTATAACAACAGGATTAGATGGTTCTATATATGTTGCCGGTTCGACTGGAGGACAGCTGGACGGACAAAATAATAATGGTGGTATTGACGCTTTTATTACAAAATATACAAGTGATCGTACTAAACCTAAAGTATGGACAAAGCTCTTAGGAACTAGTAGTGATGATTCTGTCAATGCTATAACAACAGGATTAGATGGTTCTATATATGTTGCCGGTTCCACTGGAGGACAGCTGGACGAGCAAAATAATAATGGTGGCATTGACGCTTTTATTACAAAATATACAATTGATGGTACTAAAGTATGGACAAAGCTCTTAGGAACTAGTAGTGATGATTCTGTCAATGCTATAACAACAGGATTAGATGGTTCTATATATGTTGCCGGTTCCACTGGAGGACAGCTGGACGAGCAACCCAATATTGAGGGTAATGCTAGTTTTGTTCGAAATATTTCGAATGATGAGGAGGTTACTAATAATGAAGCTCCCACAGCAAATGCAATTGCAGACCAAAACGCTAAACAAGATAACGTCTTTAATTTCCAACTTCCCACCAATACTTTCACAGATATTGATGCTGATGATGTTCTTACCTATTCAGCCACATTAGAAAATGGCGATGCTTTACCAAGTTGGTTAACCTTCAATTCTACAACTCGCACCTTTAGCGGTACTCCCACTAATGATAATGTGGGTAGTTTGAATATTAAGGCGATCGCTACAAATAAAGCCGGAACATCTGCTAATGATATTTTTGCGATCGCAGTCGAAAAAATCATTGACAACCAATCTACAACTGTAGGAACTCCAGGAGATGATAAATTAATTGCTACTCCTGGTAGTCAATTCGATGGTCAAAACAATATTGTATTTACAGGTGCAGGTAAAGATGAGGTAGACCTGTCCACTGTATCTGTTTTTCCCAACTCAGGTAACAATATCGTTGATCTGGGTAGCGGTGAAGATACAATTTTTGTGAATAAAGGCGATCGCGCTTTCGGTAGTGACGGTAATGACACCTTTAATGCTAAAGATGGTCAAGGTGGCAACCGCATATCCGGTGGTCTTGGGGATGATACCTTCTACTTGGGTAGCAATGACCGCGCTTTAGGTGGTGATGGTAAAGATATCTTCAGAGTTAGTCTTGGTGGTGGTAACTTAATTTCCGGTGGTGCTGGTGCTGACCAATTCTGGATTGTCAATGCTGAATTACCCTCTTCGGCTAATACCGTGCTTGACTTCCAACTGGGTACTGATGTCATTGGTATTCAAGGTGCTGTCAGTTTAGGTATTACCACATCCACACTCAAGTTAAATCAAGTTGGTGCTGATACTGCGATTGTCTTCAACAATCAAACTTTAGCGACTCTGACTGGGATTCAAGCCAGTAGCTTGAGTTTGACAGATTCTAAACAGTTTGTCTTTGCTTAGAATATAATTCTCCCATAGGGGTTTAGCGCGATGCGTTAAGCTCCTGATCTAGGGATATAGGGACAGCGATCGCTCGAATTAACCACCGAATACCTCATCCTGGAAATCCTGAAATCCTGGAAATTCTGATTCAGACAAATTCCCACAGCGATCGCTCGAATTAACCACCGAATCCTTCATCCTGGAAATCCTGATTCAGACAATTAATTACCGTCAAATTAACAACCTTATTTTAATGCGATTAGAGTTATTTCATATCCCCGACTTCTCTAAGAAGTCGGGGGTCTATTTCATATTTATTTTGGACTATAGGGCAGAGAAGAATGGTGTACAATAATACGCAATTTTCCATCACCACCTCTAATAAACTGCCAGGTTTTATCTACTGTTGTGACTTTACCTGTTTTATCAGTTATGGAAACATTACCCATAGTGGTAGCAGTATTACCAAGAATAAAAATACCAGCGTTGCGAATTTCCACCTTTCGCCATCCTTTGAGAGCAAAACCAGTATCTTTAGGGAAGGAGGAATCACCACCCACAAAATAAGACAAAGCTCCTTTGTGTGTCGTGCGGAAGGTCTGGTCTCCAGTTGTCAAGGTTGGCTTGAACAACACCAATCCCGATTGATAAGCATATGCTTGATCTATTATATTGTCAGCCAATTTTCTAGCAGCGGCTATCCCCTTTTCATCATAGGTGGTACTGATGGAAACCAATGCTTCACCCCAGGCTTTTTGAGCAGCCAGGACTTCAGCCTCAGTAATGGATATATTAACTACTGATGTCTTAGAATTTGATGAGGTCGGCTTAGTGGTGGTACTATTAACTTGACCATGAGCCATCAATGGCGCAGTAACCAACAAGGCTATAGTAGCAGCGGTTACAGAAAAATTGACTTGTAATTGTTTAAAGGGGTTGGTATGCATACTAAGAAGAAATATCAAAGGGGAAGTTAAAAAACGTCTCCACAACATCTAACAACCTTGTGCCAAATCAGTCCAATATTTACTATAAATAGTTACCATAAGTAATCATCTATGCTATCATTTAAATCATTTAATGATCTAGGATTAGCCATTTCAATGTGTGTTAATTTTCTGCTTAACGGGTGACAAGGCGGTTGATGAGATATGGGGCTTGTTCTTAGGGAACACCAAAAAATAAATTACCCAATTTTGTGGGACGGGCAGGATGCCCATCCTTGATGGTTAGCGGGCTTTTCGTCCCGCACCACAAGAAATTTTTGGGTATTTTTTTAATTGGAAGTCCCTTAAGGTAAGTTCCTTTTGGTCGAGCAATTTTTAGATCGTGTGGATGACGGCAAAAAGCTATGGCAAATGTTTAAGAGATTTGCGATAATTCAGTGAAAGTAATTGACAATTAATGCTACAATAAACAAATAATTACTTGGTATCATACATGATGATTACTCAAGCACTGGAATTACAACCAAACGCCTTAGAAGATATATCAGAAGATATCATTTTTCCACCCAGTGACCTATATAGTGATGAACCTCCCGTGGAAACAGAACTGCATTTACGTCAAATTATTCTTCTTTTCAAATGTTTAGAATGGTTATGGAAAGACAGAACTGATTTTTATGCTGTCGGAAACCTAAGTATTTACTATAGTCCTCATCAAAAAAAATCAGAAGACGTTAGAGGTCCAGATTTTTTCGTAGTTTTAGGAACAGAACGAAAAACTAGAAAAAGTTGGGTAGTGTGGGAAGAAAATGGCAAATATCCTCATGTCATTGTCGAAATTCTTTCACCAACCACAGCTAAAACTGATAGAGAAACTAAAAAACTACTTTATCAAGATACTTTCCGTACACCTGATTATTTTTGGTTTGATCCTTATACATTGGAATTTGCAGGATTTAATTTAATCAGTGGCAAATATCAACCCTTACAACCTAATGAAAAAGGACATTTATGGAGTGAAGAATTGGGGTTATATTTAGGAATTCATGAAGGTTTATTAAGATATTTTACATCATTAGGAGTTTTAGTTCCTACACCGGAAGAAAGCGCAGAGATGGAAACAACAAGAGCAGCAATGGAAGCAGAAAAAGCGAAAATATCAAATGAAAAATCTCAAAGGTTAGCCGCAAAATTGAGAGAGTTAAATATTGATCCAGATACGATTTAAGGAAATCTAAAATCAAATTGTGTTTGTTTTAATTACCCCAACTTTGTATATTAGGAGGATAATTTTATGTCAATCATGACAATTAAAGATGTAGAACAAGTCCAAACTGCTTTTAGTGAAGCAGGGTTAGATTATGATGTTGAATTAACAAACGGGAGAATTTCTATCGTGGGTCCATCGGATATTGTATCTAGTGAAATTAGTAGTCGTTTAATTGCTTTCCTCTTTGCTTGGGTAAATCCGCGTCGTTTAGGAAGAGTATTTGATTCTGCTGGTGGTTTTATTTTACCTGATAGCAACCTCACCGCACCAGATGTTTCTTTTGTTCGGGCTGCACGTCTGCGTCAAAGTCCCCGTTATTTTGGCGAACTTGTGCCAGATTTAGTAGTAGAAATTAAATCTCAAAGTGATAGAATTAAACCTTTAGTTACTAAAATTCTCAACTTTGTAGAATTAGGTGCTGTGATGGGAATTTTAATTGATCCTGATGAAGAAACTGTTACAGTTTATCGTCATCAAGGTGAACCAACTATTTTAAATAATGGCGATATTTTAACTTTACCAGAACTTTTTCCCGGTTGGGAATTAGCCGTTTCTGAATTATGGCCTCCTATTTTTACTGAAGAAGAAATAGAAGGTTAATTTGTTTGATCGGATTGGTTTTTTGTGGAGTTCTTTGATGAGAAATCGGGAATTTTGCCCCAAGAGTGCGGAGAAACCTCCACACTCATCTTTGATTTTATTCGTGGATAGTCACTTTGATCATTTTAACTGGAGTTGTGGGGCGATCGCCTGCACCCGTGGGAGTAGTTTCAATGGCTTTCAATACATCCATCCCTTCAGTAACTCGACCGAAAACAGGGTGTTTAGATTGACCAGGTGTAAACCAATCCAGATAGTGATTGTGGACAGTGTTGATAAAAAACTGGCAACTACCACTATTAGGTCTTCCCGTATTAGCCATAGACAAAGTTCCTGGTTCGTTAGAAAGTTTCCCATCTTCAGGATGCTCATCTTGAATGCAACCATCAGGACTATTACCTGTACCCGCACGAGGAGAGCTAGGATCTTTACTGTAAGGACAACCAAACTGCACCATGAAGTTATTAATCACACGGTGGAAATGTAGACCATCATAAAACTCACTTTTAGCCAATTTGATGAAATTTCCCGCCGTTATGGGCATAACATCGGTAAATAGCTCAAGAGTAATAGTACCAAGGGAAGTTTCTAGAGTTGCGGTGGGATTTGCCATGAATATTGAATTACTAATCTTTGTAATGGGTTGTTTTGTCGCTTCTAGTTTACCTAAAATATTGAAAATAATGTTCACCAAAATCCACAATTAACCCAAATTCGTACTACCTACTGTCAAACCAACAACCTCCATTCGTCATGCAAAAACTCAAGCTGAGGTTATTTTATCGGCATTTTAAGTAGCTTGGCACAATTAAATATAAAACCTCTCTCCAAACCTCTCCCCTGGTAGGGGAGAGGCTTTGATTCCCCCTTCCCTCCCAGGGAAGGGGGTTGGGGGGTTAGGTTTATATTATATTTTTTAACGCCCACTTACTTAATCAGGAAAAGCTAAACCAGTTCTCGGATCTCTGATATATAATCCTAGTGTCAAACTCCGCATCACTTCATCCCAAATCGGTATTAATTGCTCTGCTTGATCTGCCCAATAATCAAAGGTAATTAAACATTGAATATTTGAACCCAAACCCACACAAGTCCGAGAAAAAGCTTCTCTGGGTTCAGTTTGAGTGTCAATAAATTTAATTTGACACCACATAATCCGGGCTGTTTGTCGCTTAACAGTAATTACTTCTCCTCTTTCAATCACATCACGGCTATCATCTTCCATGATTTTCTTCAAAGTGTGTTTAAGGGGAAACAGTGTCCAGTCATTCGGGGGTAAATGATTGTAAGATACCTCTAAACAACAATCATCATCAGGTGGTTTTTTATCCATGAACTTAAAAGATTTTTCTTGTGGTTCAAATACCCAATTTTGGGGAACATTGAAGCGAACCGCGCCTCTCCCAGCTACAAAAATCTTATAATCATCAGGACCTTCCCAATGATGATCTGGGCTTAATTCTAGGGTTTCTTTAATCCATTGAAGATTGCTTTTTTTCCGCTTGGCCATAGTTTTAATAAGGGATTAAATTTTAACTGACATTTATCAAACTTATGTTGGAAACATATTTTTACGTTTCTATTTCCAATCCTACACCATCATAAAGTATTTCTATGGGAAATTCAAATTCAATACTTGATAAAGTGATGATGTCTCCAGTAGTGTAGGGATAGTAAAGCCACATTCTTCCTTCTCCTCGACAGTAACGTTCAACAGATATTTTTTCGGAATCAATCAAGATGTATTCTTGTAAACTAGGCATTGTTAAATAATATCTGAATTTTTCTCCTCTATCTTTATTACTTGTACCAGGAGAAAGAACTTCAACAATCAATTTAGGGTTTTGAATAAATTTGCGGGCATTAAGGTCATCAGGGTGACAACTAACGATAAGATCAGGATAGAAGTATGGGCTTTTAGGGGTAACTTGCACTTTCACATCTGATACATTGACTCGACAACCTCTAGGACGCAGATGTGGATATAGGTTTCTGTAAAGATTGAGAGCAAGATCATTATGGGGAATTGTACCACCAGTCATGGCAAAGACTTCGCCATTGATATATTCATAGCGAATATCCTGGTCAAGTTCCCATGCAAGATATTCTTCAATGGTCATTTTTTGCGGTTGTTGAGGAATGGCTATCATATGAGGATTTTTCTAAGTTTGTTTTGATTATAGCAACTACAATTAGAGTTATTTTCAGGTAAGTTTCGATAAATTATTAAGATTCTTTTCACATTTTGCGGCGCAGATAGTGGTTTAAAATGAGTTTAGGATATTATACTTAGATAAAGTTGCCTTAAACAAAGCTGAAAAATTAAATATTTTCACTAAGTTGAATGTGACGGTTATTTGTGTAAATTAGTTAATTTAACTATCTTATGATGATGAAAAATGAAAAATGGAACACAGAAAATATTCTCAGTCAAAAAGGCAGAATAGTAATTGTCACAGGTTCAAGTAGCGGTATCGGTTATGAAACGGCGCGGGTTTTAGCTAATAAACAAGCATCGGTGATCATTGCGGTTCGTAATTTGGATAAAGGAAATAAGGCGTTGGCGAAAATTATTCAACAGAATAAAGATGCTGATGTTCGGGTAATGGAACTTGATTTGGCGAATTTAGCATCGGTTAAAAATTTCGCAGAAAACTTTCAGAAAAATTATTCACGTTTGGATTTATTGATTAATAATGCGGGTGTGATGATTCCGCCGTATTCAAAAACAAAAGATGGTTTTGAATTACAATTTGGAACTAATCATCTCGGACATTTTGCTTTGACGGGACAACTTTTAAAACTTTTGATTAGCACGCAAGGTTCACGAATTGTCAATGTTTCCAGCGGCGCACATAATTTTGGCAAACTAGATTTCGATGATTTGAATTGGGAAAAGAGAAATTATGCCCAATGGACGGCTTACGGTGATAGCAAACTTGCTAATCTTTATTTTACCTACGAACTCGACCGGAAACTAAAAGAGCAAGGGATAAACACCCTTGTAACTGCTTCACATCCGGGTTGGACTGCAACTGAATTGCAGAGAACGGCGGGTGATGTGATGAAATATCTCAATGGTATCTTTGCTCAAGATATCACAATGGGCGCATTACCAACTCTGCGGGCGGCAATTGAAGAAGGTTTGAAAGGGACGGAATATTTCGGTCCCAATGGATTTATGGAGATAAGTGGCTATCCAGTCAAGGTGGAATCAAATCAGTTATCCAAAGATCGAGCGATCGCTCAAAAACTATGGGTTGTATCAGAACAACTCACCGGCGTGAAATTTGAATTGAATAAAAAGGCATAAAACCCAGGCAAATAAGAAAATGGGCAATGTCTACCATTAACCTAAATTCGAGCCATCTTTTCCGCCATTGTGAAGCTTGCCGTGCGATGCCTACGGCGAGCGAAGCGATCGCTCTCAGGTCTATAATAGTTTTCACTCAGACACACTAACCCACTCCACTGAAAACAATGTTGCAGAATATCATCATCTAACCAATCAAATTTTTCTTGTAAAACTCGCTCGGCTAATTTAGTAGCTGTTCTGGAATCTGCACCACTTTCAACTATGACAATAAACTCAATCACTGACTTCTCCTTCTACCACGCAATCTTCACCTTCAGCATCCCAAAATTCACCTGTTGTTAAGGTTTCTTTTGCCCATTCTACATCAGGATATTCATCTAAACGTTTGGAAACTGTGAAACCTGATTTACTATTATTTAATATGTGGACTTGAGAAGGAGCAAGTGCATCAATAATATAAGGGGAATGAGTAGAAAAAATAATTTGCAGGTTGGGATTTTCGGCAATGATTTCTTTGAAAACTGTCATTAACTCACGTTGTGCTTGAGGATGAAGTCCCTGTTCCACATCATCTAATAAAACTAAATTAGGTTGATTAGGATTCATTAATACAGTTAATAATCCTAACGTTAACATTGTTCCATCGCTAATTGCATGGGCTGGAATACGTTCACCTGTATTCATATCTAGCACAATTTCTTGTTCTGTCATTTCCTGAGTTTCTTCATAGGAAATAGGTTTACCGTTAACTTCGATTAATCGCTGACGAATGACTGGAACTTTTGCTCGTTTTATGCCAACTTTGCGGACATTTGGGACAATTCGAGTCAGCTTTTCTTCTATTAATTGAAATTTATCTGGGGCTTCATCACGGAGAAAATCTAAGGTAGGTGCTAATCCTGATCCGTCAAATTCAACTCTTGGTGTGACTTCATCACTGTAAGCTGGTTTTGCAAGATTGTTGGCCACTAATTTTAGGTAAACAATAGGTGGTAAATATTCACGAAATATATGAGGGTATGTAATGTATGTTTCTTTTTCAAAACTATCTTCATTTTCACATATTTTCCATGATGTTTTTGGAATCCAACGTTTACTATTATCCTGCTTCCAGCTATAGGAGATTTCCCAAATATCTTGATTTGGATCTTTCCAAAAACCACTTGCAGTCAAAGACATATATTTTTCCCCAATTTTTGTAAGAAATTGAGGTGAATTTTCATTTATAAATGTTGTTATGAATAATTTAGAATTGACAAGTTTACTTAGATTATGCAATGCTTGTAACACACTTGTTTTACCTGCACTATTTTTTCCTACGAGTCCATGTAATCGGGAACTATCGAAATTGAGTTCTGTAGATTTATGGCTTTTGAAATTATGAAGAATTAGTTTTTCTAGCATATTTTTATAGATCACAATAACTCAGGAATATGTTCATTTTCATAGTTTTCAATTAATGCACCAATAACTTCCATAAGCGATGCAAGAGGATGGGTTTCATCTTCACCAACTTGATCAATGAGAGTATCAAGTATATTAACCAAGTATTCATATTCTGCTTCTGTGTGAGGGACAAAAACATTTTCAGCAATGGATGACCAAGCAGTGATAGTTTGATTGATGTTTAAGGTTTGCATTATTCTTTTCTTGAGGCGTTGCTGATTAAGGGTATGAATTTTAGTCTCACGCAAAGGCGCAAAGACGCACTGAGGTAAGAGTTTTAAAGGTTCAATTTGGGAATTTCATACCTCAATTCAGCAACGCCCTTTTCTTGAATGTACCTCAAAAGCCAAATCTGCACGGTAAAAACACACATCAAACTCTAAAAAGAAGTTCATACGCCCTAATAATAAAGGTACATCATCAGATAAGCACCACGCAAAAACTAAGCGAACAGGCTCAAATGATCCAATCTGGGCAGATACCAGTAAACCTCTTGCCTCTACTGGTGCTAAATTGCCAGCCAATATCACAGAAGTAGTTTGTTCCTCCCAAATTGCACCTAGCTGGATACCTACACTGTATGGCAGAACGTTAACACTTGCGCCAGTATCCAATAAACCGGAAACGTCTACTGATGAGTTACGATAAGTAAGTGTTAATGGTAACTTTGGTAGAGCATCAGGAACACCAAAGGTATCATATCCCTCTGTAAAGGAAAATCTTTGAGTTTTAGTCATTTTACTTTTGTTCGTCGGCTTCTAGTAGTTGGGCAAGTTGATGTGCGGCGGCATGGGAATTAAGCGGTGATAAAATAGAATAGGTTGCTCCCTGTTCTAATGATGGTTCTTCATCCCTAGATAATTCGGAAACTAGAAACTGCATTACTTTTAGTTTGTCGGCACGATTTAGATTTCGCAGGGTGGGAAATAGTTCTATGGCGTTCATGATTTGTAGTTTTAATTTTTCTGATCAGGGATTTATTCTAACATACTCTCTAAAAATAGGAGATAAATTAAACCATTTTACTGAAGTTTTAATAAGCTAACATCAGTTCTGCAACATCTACCTCAGAAAATCCCATTAACTTTCCCACTTGCTTAATGTACATTTTTTTCCGTTATGTGAAAATCTCCATCACGCTTTGCAAGTGCGATCAAATCAATTAATAAACCTAAAGCATCATCGGGATATTTAGCTATTAATGAATAATCTACTTCTATTCTCTGAGAGGATAATAAATTTTTGATTTCCTGAATTTCTGCCGATGTTAAATTAGCATTGGTAATAATCGTCTTGAGATATTCTTTTTCTTGAGGCTCAACACTACCATCAACTTTCATTAAATTAATCAGGGTTTTAATCTTTAATAATTCTAGTCTTTCTCCTGTTATATTATTTGCTTCTATGTCAGATGTAGGAAAAAGATTATCAGTATATTCAATGCTACATTCATTTAATGATTCAGTCTCATCTAATATCTCAATTTCTTTTTCAAATATTTGAATAGCCTTATTACCTACTTGTTTAGTTGAATAGGCTGACCATAAACCCATAGCAGTAGCACCAACTCCAGGTAAATATTTACTAACAATTGATTTCGTTGCACTGTTGACTACATTTCCTGTCAATTGATGAACTATACGTTTAAATATGGACGGGGTTAATTTTCTAGTGATAATTTTACTACCTTGAGCAATAATAACTCTATTTGCTACTGCATTGATGCCGGGGGTAATTAATCCTGTACCCAATGAAGAAATCAAGACACCAGCTAATAGTTCCTTGTTTAAATATTGCTGCTTATCATAAGCTACACCCACATCATAAATCATGGCAATTTGGTTTCGCATGACTGTGATAATTTCTGGAGCAACTGCTAATATTCCCAATGGACCTGCTGGTACTAAATTAGCTGCTACTGATATCCCTCCATTCCGTTTTGCATAACCATTAACAATTGAATTAGCTGATTCTATGGAAGGTCTTTGATCTTGATAAGGATTTTTAGTAAAATAATTACTTCTATCTTGTGCAACTATATCAAATGAAGCGATGATTTTTTCACTAACTTTGTTTTGTCGTTCTTGAATAACTTTATTACTGGTATTTTGTTGGTTGATCATGTATATAGCAATTCCCATTCAATTTGATTTAGGATAATTCTACAGTATAATTTTACTCAGTGTCAAGATTTGATAGTAGCAAATTTATAAACCTTGAATTTCCTCCCGTTCTTCAAAATGAAGCTGTTCTGGAAGTTCAAGCGGCTCACCTTCCCAACTACCTATCACTTCTTCCAAAAATCTACGAGAATATCCTAATTCTTCTGGTGTTTTACTTGCAGATTGTAATGATTTTTCTGCAATACGTTGAAATACAATTACTATTTCTAACTCTTCATTGGCAAATTCATCAGGAAGTTCAACTTTGAGAATTTTATCATTACCAATGTGTGTTTTAATTTTCATACTTTCCATAGACTGATCTCCTGGTTGATTATGTTGTCAGCAGTTTGGATAAAATTTTTGATGGTTGTTCACGAATTAATTATAGAAATTAGTTTAGAAGGTAAAGGAATTTGTTGTTTACCACTACAATAAACAGTTTCTATCCATAACTCTCGCGCTTCATTAATATTTTCTATTGCTTCTTCTAAATTGTCTCCCTGAATCATACAACCTGGTAAGTCAGGAATCATCACTGTATATCCTCCGTCCTCTTCTGGATAAATAGACATGGGATATTTTAAAGACAAATAATATTCTAAAGATAGCATTTTTTCGGCTAGGTGGTTGAGATAATTCTTCATTGACCAGTTATACCACACCTCACAAAAATAATATTCTTGGTTAATCAAACTTAACTCCGTTTATAAACCATTTCCATCCTCAACTTCTCTACCTCAATCTTCAACCGTTCATTCTCCATTTTCAACCACCTGTCATTTTGTTTTGATTATAACAACTACAATTACAACTATTTTGAGTTTATTAAAGTGTGCTTTCATGAAAATTTCGCGCTAAGATGCTCTGAAAGACTCTAATAGACATCTCTGAAAAAGAATCTGAAACTCTGAATCTGTCTAGCTGAAAACCTAATTTCTGGAGAGGTCTAATCTTTAGGTAATGGCAGTTAATTCTGAAATATCTTTATAGATATTTAATATTCCGTAGTGTTGTAGTGAATGATCAGACATAGTAAAATACTGATAAACTTAGTTTTTACAACATCTGGTCAATGAAAACAATCTTAAATTCTCAGCATCCCCTGATACTTAAGTTGGCTGCAAGTATTTTGGTATTTTTATCAGTTTTCGTAACTGGTATAAATTCTGAAAGTTTGGCCGCTGCTGAAAAAGTAACTTTTGCAGCCTATGGTGATATACCTTATTTCGCAAAGTTAGCAGATGGTAGAACTGATGAGCAAGTTTTGATCCAAGATATTGCGCCTAAATTCCGCCAACGTGAAGATATATCCTTTGTGATTCATTTGGGTGATCTTGGTCGTCCCCAGGATACTTGTTATGATACTTGGTTGGAGAAGAATAAGACATTTTGGAAAACCGATATAGTTAAACCTGTGTTTTTTACACCAGGAGATAATGATTGGACTGATTGCGATCGGGAAGGTCTAACTGTTAGAAAATCAGAGTTGGAAAGACTAGACGCAATTAGAAAGGTGTTCTTTAGTAAACCTAAAACCCTCAATCCTGAATGGCGATATGAAGAACAAGCCACTTTACCTGAAAATGAAACTTGGTGGTATAAAGGTGTCCGTTTTGTAACACAACATATCGTCAGCACTGATAATGGACGCACTGAGATACTTCTTGATGATCCTATCAAAGTTAATCAATTAGTTGATGAACGGGATAAAGAGAATGCTATTTGGCTTAATCATGCTTTTGAAATGGCAAAAGATAGCGATACATCGGCTGTAGTTGTAGCGACTCAATTAGATCCTTTTGCTCCTGATGGCAGCACGAATGATGTTTTCAGCAGATGTTTAAATAATCATGCGTATAAAGGATTCTGTGAACAATTGCAGACATTGGCGGCAAATTTAGATAAACCAGTGTTATTGGTTCACGGTGATACTAATGCTTACTGTTATGATCAACCCTTTCCTGTAGGTAAAACTCCGAAATTATGGCGCTTGAATGCACCTGGTGATTTTAAAGTGATTGATGCTTCTTTAATCTCTTTTGATCCTAGCAATTCTAGCAAACCTTTTGAAGTTACCGGACTGTTATCAGGTAAAGAACCTCCTCAAATCTGTGATTACAGTAGATAATAGGTGATTAATTGATGATGCGATATGTGTTAAAAACACAGCGATCGCACATCATATAATTATTTTTGGTGTTGCTGGTTTAGTTTCAGCAACGCCAAAAAATGAAACCACATCACACAAAAATGAGATTCTTAATTAACCAAACTTAACTCCGTTTATAAACCATTTCCATCCTCAACTTCTCCACCTCAATCTTCAACCGTTCATTCTCCATTTTCAACCCTGTATTTTCATCCTTAATCAACTCCACCTCATTCCGTTTACTCAAAGCCTGATTAATTGCCAACTTCCGCATATCTAAAGAAAACCAACGTTGATAAGTTTTCGTATGAATCTGCACACTATGACCCAAATTATCCGCCGCAGCCTTAATAGGAACTCCCAAAATATGCGCTCGAATTGCCCAACCATGACGTAAATCATAGGGTTTAAAATCTAATCCAATTTTTCTAAACCACCAACTCACCCTTTGGATTAAAGCCGTGATTTCTGCATGATTATTTTGGTCTTTTTTACTAATTGCGATCGCCAACATTTCCAAATATTTAGGATTTCTTAAATCAAATTCATCAATCCATTCTTTATATAAAGGCAAGGCTTCTCTTTCACCAGTTTTACAATTTTTATCAACCTTCCAAGTTAAATCTAGATTTTCATCACTTAACCACCAATCAATATGAGGATTAACAAAAAGTTCTCTGGGACGTAAACCAAAAACCGCCAACATTCCATAAGTCCAACGCCAAAGTTGCCAACTATCTTTCACATCTTGATTAACTTGTTTACCTCGATTATTTAGATATTCATCAAACTTGTAAAATCCCGTAACTATGTCCTTATCTGTAGGAACATTGCGGGAATTACTTTCAGGAACTTTAGAATAATTAGTTAAATTAATCTCTATTTTAAAAAGTTGGCAAAATACAGAAATAGCCCTCACCGCATTATATTTAGCCCATTCCTTATCTATCTTATCAATCGCATTAATCAAAACTTCCCCAATTGCCAAATCATCAGCATTTGTATAACGCTTAATTCGAGAAAAATAATAGAAAAAAGTATGTTCACTTTTATTCGTGCGTTTATGGGTTTTAAAATATTCCTCCTCAAACCTTGCCAATAACTCACCAATAGTTATTAACTCCTTTTTAATTGTCTCATTTCCCAAATATTTATCATTCCAAATAAAACTTTTTCTAGCAATTAACTTTCCTAATTCATAAGCTTCCTCTTCAGCAGTTTTCAGTCCATCAAAGTTAGCAGGAATATTCAAAGTGATATTGTATTGTTTTCTTCCCGTTCCCCTTGTATCCTCATCTCCCGGTTTAATGGGTAAAGTTGCCCGTAATTGCAGACATCCGTTTGATTCCCGAATTGTTACTCTGGTTTTTGCAGACTTCAAACGCAGATTTACCTGTTCCAATTCCCATAGTAGCTGTTCTTTCATAATCCTTGGCGTTGCTGATTAAGAATATGAATTTATTTCACGCAGAGACGCAGAGGCACAGAGAAATTTAATTTTTCCTTTGCGTGAGACTTATTCTGAATCTTTCAGACTATATTTAGAGTAAAAATAAATCAGTTAATTGCAAACATAGTTTATCGCTGACATTGCTCACTGCAAACATAGCGAAATTAAATAGTGACGAAACCCACCTATTCCTTCGGAACGCTACGCAAACTTGGGTTCAAAAGTCTTGATTTTTCATTACTCCACGCCAGTGGACTTTGTTTGTGTAGTAGCGATTTGGCGTTGCTGATTAAGGGTATGAATTTTAGTCTCACGCAAAGGCGCAAAGGCGCAAAGACGCAAAGGTAAGAGTTTTAAAGGTTCAATTTGGGAATTTCATACCTCAATTCAGCAACTCCCGATTTCTAATCGCCGAAAACTTTTAAAACATCCTCCTAAATAAATTGGGTAGGCATCGGCAATATAATATTAAGAATTAATAATGGAATCACAAGTATCACAAATCACTGTACCCAGGTTATGCTAAAATCTGTCTGGGGAGGGTTTTGTAGTATAAGATGCTTTAATCCTATGAATCTATCTGGTACTGAGTTAAAAAAATTAGTGAATGCCATCATTAGTGCTTATCCCACTCAAGAGGATTTAGCAATGATGGTTCAGTTTGAATTAGCAGAAAATTTAGAGGCGATCGCTGGAGGTGGCAATCTCACACAGTTAGTATTTAATCTAGTGACAAAATGGGCAATTCCTAGAGGCAAAATCTCGCGTCTAATTATAGCAGCTTATGAAACTAATCCGGGTAATCCTGAACTCAAAGAATTTTATGAGTCTATGGTTATCAAGAAAAGGTTTATTGTAGATTCTGCCATCAAGAAACCAGACTTTGGACCCGATATTAACTGGCGTGGAGAAACCGATGAAATTCAACTCCAAAGTTGGCTACAACCTCAACCAGATTATTGGGATGTGGGATTTTTAAAAGGAGCGATCGCACAATCATCTTCAGTTTGCCGTATTGAAATTACCTCTCGTGATATTATGGCAACAGGAGTTTTAATTACTGCAAATAAAGTCTTAACTAATTATCATGTTTTAAAATATAGAGATGAAGACAACTTAGAAAATAATGCTTTAAATGCTATATTAAAATTTGGCTGTTTGACCTCAGATAATGGAGTAGAAACACAAGGTAAATCTTTTCAGTTAGATAGAGAAAACCCAATTTTATGCTTTAGTAAAACAGAAGATTTAGATTATGTTCTATTACAAGTGGAGGCGAAAATTACTCAAGCAACTGATATTAAACCCGCTCGTTGGGATAGTCATAAATTACCTCTGGAAAGGATGGGAATTAGTGTATTACAACATCCTGAAGGGGACTCCATGAAATTATCAATCAGTCAAGATGGTATTATCGGAGTCTACCAAAATAGTGGTTTAGTTCAATATGTGAATAAAACCGCTGTAGGATCAAGTGGTTCACCTTGTTTCGATGAAAATTGGTATTTAGTAGCTTTACATCATGCCCAAAAAGCGAAAACTTTTGGCTCAATTAGAGAGGGTATTTTATTTGCTAGTATTTATCAAGAAATTAAAGATTTTTTAAATTAATTTAAGGAGTTAATATGGGACGGAGAATTATTACCAGTCAACTACAAGCTAAAGGCGAAGAAGCAAAATTAGACGGCTATTTTGATAAATTAATTAAATATATTCCTACTGAAATTGTCGGTGGTTGGATTGCGATGACAGGACTAATTAAAGGTGCTAGTAATATACCCACAAATACTATATTATGGATTTTATTCGTTATCTTTACTGGATTAACGGCTGTTTATATTATTCAGCAGACTTTTGAACCGAAAAAGCCTTTAGCAATTAAACAAACGAGCATTTCTACTATTGCTTTTATTGTTTGGGTATTTGCTTTAGGAGAACCTTTTAATAGCTTGAGTTTTTATAATCCTGTTTATGGATCAATTTTGTTAATTTTGTATAATTTAACTATTCCTTTGATTAATCCTGTTGAAGAGAGCAAGAAAAATAATATGAGGATTTAAAACTTGAAGATTGGAAAGAAAATTTATAAATTGAAGACAAAAAAACTATTATTATCGTGGAATTGAGTTATGATATTATCGCCTATGGTTCGTGAGGAATTACGCAAGACTATGCTTCAAGCATATCCAGATAAAACTGATTTGGAGATTCTGGTTTTACGTGCGTTTGAGAGAAACTTAAGTGAAATTGCTGAAGGTCTGAACCTTACAGAGATCACTTTTAAGCTAATTGAATGGGCAAACAGTAGGGGAAAAATTAAAAATTTATTAATGGCAATCCATAAAGATGAAGATAGACAAGAGAATTTACGATTACAAAATCTTATTAATGATCTGTTGATTTCGACTAATCATGAAATTAATATTGTTTTATTAGTTATGAATCACAGCGAAGCCAAAGAATTAGATTCAGAAACTGTTTTTCTTGATTATAACAGTGACCTACGGGAAAATTTTCGGAGATTAAGACTAACATTAAAAAATAATGAAGTTATTAATTGGGTTAATCATTATCAATCAACTTCGGAAGAATGGCAACCTTTTAATCAAGATAAAAATATTACTCAATTGATTAATGAGGTCATTGAGAAGGTTGAATCTGAATCAATAATAGTATCCAGATTTATTAATATTAGTGACCTAAATGGAAATAATCATGATAGCTTTAGACTATTAAAAAAATTACGGGATAAAGGATGTATAATTATTATGGATGTTATTTCAATGCAACATCCTAAAATGCAGCGTTTATTTAAAAGTACAGCCCTCGATGCTTCTTCTAATACATTATTGCTTATGGTTGCTCCTATTCATTCGGCATTTGACGTGGTAACAAGTATAACAGGTATTATTGAACAACGGATTGATCTAGAATTTTATCGTCGCTCACAATTGAGTGATAGTAAATGTATTGAAACTGCCCGTGAAGATCGTTTTCGGGCTTGGTTAATAGAGAAACTTTCATCAGATAAAGATAAACCTTGGAGTTATTATGGTAGAGGAGGTTGAGATTTATGATTTTTACATTTTATTCATTTAAAGGTGGAGTTGGGCGCACAATGGCATTAGCTAACGTTGCTGAGTTACTATATCAACGTGGCTTAACAGTGTTAATGGTGGATTTCGATTTAGAAGCTCCCGGTTTAGAACGCTTTTTCGATATATCAAATCAAGATGAAGAACCAAAGGTATTAAATAGTCCACATGAAGTAATTGAGAAACGAGGAGTTATTGATTTATTGCTTTCTTACAAGCAATCATACTCTTTCCATTTACCTAACCAAGAATCTGAAAATACATCAGAAGGTTCAAAAGAAGATAAAATTTCGTTTACGTTTGAACCCATTGATAACTTTATTGTTCCTCTTTATGCAGAAAATGACAAAGGAGGTAAATTATATATTATTCCTTCTGGATGTCGAGGTGAGGGGAAATTCTCAGAATATGCCAGCAAGGTTTATTCATTTGATTGGAATGATTTTTATGATCATTATAATGGTAAGCAGTTTTTTGAATGGTTCAGAAAGGAAGTCGTTGATTTTGCTGATGCAGTGTTAATTGATAGCCGTACTGGTGTCACTGAAATGGGAGGAGTTTGTACTTATCAATTAGCTGATGTTGTAGTGATGTTTGTTGCACCAAATGGACAGAATATTGATGGTAGTTTAAAAATGGCACAAAGTTTATCTAATCCTGATTTAATTGAAAAGGCAAGAGACAGGAGAGATTTATCTTTAGTTATTGTGCCCAGTCGAGTGGATAATAATGAAAAAAGATTGTTAGATAATTTCCAAGACGAATTTGATGAAAAATTTAGAAAGTATATTCCAAATAGAATGAGAATGAGGTTAGAGTCACTGCAAAAAAGTGCTTTTCTTTATTTAAAAATACCTTATGTTCCCTTTTATTCTTTCAAAGAAAAAGTTGCTGTTCGTGACGCTGATAAAGCAAGTGCTTCTGATTTAAGTGAAGCTTATAGAAATTTAGTTTCCACTCTTATAAGATTATCACCTATATTGTACGAGAAAACGCATCCTAATACCAGTCTAGTTTACTCATCATTTCTTTCAATGCTATGTAAAAGTTATTTAGATGCTTATCCTGATCCTCAACCCTATTATAGACAGAAAAGAGTTTTTAATGATAATCAAGATACACTCAGAACAAAAATTATGGAAGAATGGAATAATATAATACCTACAGCAGTAAATAATTTGATTACGGCTATCTATGAGGATAAACCTATTAATAAGGAGGTATTAGAAGAAGCTAATAATACAATTACAGACTATATAAATGAGACACTGGACTTGCCAAACTTGCCAAACGGTGATCAAGTTATTGATAATCCGTTGGAAAATGATAATATAGAAAGTGATGATACTCAACCTAGCATTGAATCTAAGGTATCAGTAGAAAAACAGAATGATTCTTTTTTTGCTTTTGTAGGGAAAATATTGTTCAGTAAAACAGAATCAACATAACCACAATTTTTAACGTTTAGCTAATGATTAAGTAGGTAAACATAATAAAAACGATATATGTTTAGTTTTGTAAAAACCGTGAAATAACCTATTTGCAAGGCATTCATTGAATTTACATTTCGTCACATACCTTTAAATTTTTCTCTTTACCTACTTAGTAGCTGAATTAATTTCCTTATAAATTTTGTCTATTTCCTTTAAATCATAAATTTCAACCCTTGCAACTTTAGTTTCCTCTGAAGGATATTCATTACCAAAGGCATAGGTTTTAACATTTTGATAACCGTTGTTGAGTAGTATATTTTCTATATACTCCGTCCTTTGAAGAGATAAACCTAGATTATATCTTGGAGATCCTACTGGACTTGCATGACCAATTAGAACAAATTCAGTATTATTATTTTGAGTTGATAACCATTTTTGTAGGTCTTCTTGATTTTCTATAGTAGTGTAACCTTCCAAAAAATTCTGAGTATATATGGGTTTGGGTTTATTGCGTTGACGAATAATTTTATAAAGGTTCTTCATGGTTTCTTGCGTATATTGTTTATGTTTTTTATCTTTTGGATTTTGATTAGCGGTAATGCCGTTTAAAGATACACTTACAAAACCCTCTGAGTTTAGAATTTTCTGCCCCAAAAAACCTGCGTCTTCCCTTATGGAATTGATTATATCTATATCTTTTAATTGCGTACTGTTAAAAACTCTATGAGTATAAAAAGATAATTCACGGTTTAGTTTATACTTGTTGTTAGTGAAATATATATCATCAAGCTTATCAGTATCCTTATTCTCGAAATAATTACTTAATAGATCAACTGGTTTTTGATTATCTATTGTTGTTAAATATTTTTTTCTATCGCTATAGGATTTATCAACTACAAAAGAATAACTTAAATACCCAATAGATGGTTTACCATCGTTACTAGTGGTTGTGACTTTATCCCACATTTCTTTATTAGTAGTAACCTTGCTGCAATTATTAAGGAATGATGCCCCTGTATCTTGAAGCTCTAATTTTTTTATAATAGTGTCGGTTGTTCCTGATTTTTCTCTACAAAATACTTGCCATTGTTCATCTTTATTGTTATCTTGTTGATTTTCCAAAATAGACTTAATCTTCTGACTATCGAAATTATGTAGGGTTTCATTCTTATTATCATTAACAATAATTGCAATAGTATCTTGTCCCAGTAATACTCGATCAAAATCATTTCTCTCTATATCAACATCTTCTGAAGCCAATGCTATATCACATTTATTTTGTTTTAGTTTTTCAATTCCATCGTTTGTTCCGCCATAATCAACAATAAATCTTACTAATCCTTGAAAAGGATTATCCTTTTTATCTTTAGTCTTTGGAAAATTGGCATCTATCGTGATATTGTTTTTATCTTTATTGTCTGATTTTTTGATTTTGTTAGCACCATGATCGGAAGCTATTGCTTCAATAAAATGAGGAGCGAACTTTTCTCCAAGTGTGACAGAACCACATAACTTAACTGTAACGTTGGGTGTCTTGATTAACCAAGCATAAAACAAATTTATATAGATGAACCAGAAAAATAACATAATACATATAATGCTATTTCGGTGCAAAAGTTTAAAAATAAAATGCTTGCTATGACTGGGTTTTTTCCAAAAAAAATACAGTCTTGCAAGCAAATATAAAACACTAAATACAAATAGCCCGAATACTATAAAAAATGGAAACAAATTATCTTCAAATCCCTGGAGCGAGAAATTGACAATAATAAAAATAACAAATATGGATATTTGTAATAGTAATAATATTACAATCTCTAACAGCAAATTTTGTTTAATTTTCTGATCTGAAGAATTGAGCATAATTATTCCTTGTTATAAAATGTTCCCCTGCTATATAGATGGCTCTTGTTCATGATCACTTATTTAGCTAAATTGTGAGCTGCACCTCTTGGGGATACATACCGGGTAAATTATACTAAACAGAGATCCCAAAAAGCAACGCACCAATTTTAACCAACTCATAATAAAAGTATAACTTTCAGAGGCGACAAAAAAGTTAAAGAAGTTACCAAGCAGGGTACGTATAAAAACTATTAAACCAGAACTATAAATACTCCGGTCCTTATCACGGTTACGACGGATTCGCAATTTTCGCTCGGGACATGGATTTGGCACTCAACAGCCCAACCTGGGGATTAATCGGCGCTCCCTGGAACAAGAAAGCTCAAGCTAAGGCTAAAGCTAAGGCTTCCGTCTAGGGGACAAAAGATAGTCTGGGGTTCTACCCCAGGAGAGTTGGGAAGTCAAGATTCAAAATTAAAAATTCAAAGTTCTGGATTTTGCATTCTGAATTTTGAGGCACATTCCCCACTCTCCACCGATCGCAAACATCATACACAGCAAGCTTGGAGATATAGAAATGCCTCAAGATCCAAAGAAGATTCAGGACCACGTTGAGCTATTCCACCAGCCAGAATACCAACAACTGTTTGAAAACAAGAAACAGTTTGAAAACGGTCACACCCCTGAAGAAGTACAACGGGTTTCCGAATGGACGAAAAGCTGGGAATACCGTGAAAAGAACTTTGAACGGACAGCTTTAACCGTTAACCCAGCTAAGGGTTGTCAACCTTTAGGCGCTATGTTTGCGGCTGTGGGTTTTGAAGGTACTCTTCCCTTCGTTCAAGGTTCTCAAGGTTGTGTAGCTTACTTCCGTACCCACTTAACCCGTCACTACAAAGAACCATTTGCTGGTGTTTCTTCTTCCATGACAGAAGACGCTGCTGTGTTCGGTGGTTTACAAAACATGATTGATGGTTTGGCTAACTCCTACAGCTTGTACAAGCCAAAAATGATCGCTGTTTGCACCACCTGTATGGCAGAAGTTATCGGTGATGACTTACAGTCATTTATCGGTAATGCTAAGGAAGCTGGTTCTGTTCCTCAAGATTTCCCAGTCCCTTTTGCTCACACACCTAGCTTCGTTGGTTCTCACATCACTGGTTACGACAACATGATGAAGGGAATTCTTTCTACCTTGACAGAAGGTAAGAAGAAAGCCAAGAGCAACGGTAAAATCAACTTCATTCCTGGTTTTGATACCTACGTAGAAAACAACCGCGAAATTAAGCGGATTGCTTCTTTAATGGGTATTGACTACACCTTGTTATCTGACAACAGTGATTATGTTGATTCACCTTGTGATGGTGAATACAATATGTATCCAGGTGGTACTAAGCTAGAAGATGCAGCAGATTCCATCAACGCTAAAGCTACCATTGCTCTTCAAGCTTACTCCACCACCAAGACCCGTGAATACATTGCTAAGGAATGGAAACAAGACGTTAGTGTTTCTCGTCCTTGGGGTATCCAGGGAACTGACGAGTTCTTGATGAAACTCAGCCAAATGACTGGTAAGGCTATTCCTGAAGAATTAGAAATTGAACGTGGTCGTGCAGTTGACGCAATGACCGACTCCCATGCTTGGTTACATGGTAAGCGTTTCGCTATCTACGGTGATCCTGACCTAGTTTATAGCGTAGTTGGTTTCATGTTAGAAATGGGCGCTGAACCAGTACATATCTTGGTTCACAACACCAACGAAGTATTCGAGAAAGAATTGCAAGCATTGTTAGATTCTAGTGCCTTCGGTAAGTCCGCTAAAATCTGGGGTGGTAAAGACTTGTGGCACTTACGCTCCTTGTTGTTCACAGAACCCGTAGACCTATTGATTGGTAACTCCTACGGTAAGTACCTGTGGCGCGATTGTGGTGTACCTTTGGTAAGAATCGGTTATCCTATCATGGACCGTCACCACTACCACCGTTATGCAACCGTTGGTTACAAAGGCATAATCAACCTGTTGAACTGGATTGTTAACACAGTATTTGAAGAAATTGACCGCACCACCAATGTTGCTGGTAAGACCGATATTTCCTACGACTTAATTCGTTAAGAAATGTCTGTAAGGATGGGGAAACCCCACCCTCGACAATAAACAAAGGGGATTGGGACTTAGGTAATTTACCTAAAATCCTATCCCCTATCTCTAATTCCTAGCATAAGCTCTTTGTTCCTTTGATCTACTTGACGGATGAATTTTCAAATAAGTTCCTGGTAATTGGTGATAAAATCCCCCTTTTCATCCTGTTCATCCTTTAATCATGGACATCATCGAACAGAATTCAGGAGTCACCGAGTCAGAATTCAGAATGAATTCTGTGCGAGTGGCGGATGAATAACTGGGTTTAAGAGACTTCCAAGAAATAAATTATCCCAAGAAACGAACCACAGAGGCACAGAGTACACAGAGAGAGAATTTTTGCATCAGTTTTGGGACATTTTTTTATTTGGAAGTCTCTAAGACCCCCACCAAATCGTAGATTTGGTGGTCTTTAATCAGTCGCAGGTTTGAATCCTCGACTGATTGATTCTGACTCCTGGCTACTGACTCCTGACTCCTTCTTCAACTCGACTATGGCTACGCCACGCAGGCTATCGCTCGATAACCACCTGATTCTGACAATTTTTCTATTTTCTCTTGCAAAACCAAATGTTATGAAAATCCCACACCTAGAAAATACAGATAAATACATATCTTTTTTGAAAGTTTATCTGTGTAAATATTAAGTTAATCAGATTTTGCAGAAAATCTAGAAATCAATCCAAACTAAGTATAAAAACTTGGTTATTTTTGGGGAATTAGAATTATTATATTTATTATGTCCTGTGGTAATCCTAAATTATTTGTGAGATATTTCTCACTTATTTTCTATTACAGCAACTTTCTATTATCTTTTCTGTAGAGACACAAACCCAGAAATAGATAATGTTGTAAATAGTTCCACAAATAATTTTTATTAATTTAAAATATTTTCGTCAAAATCATCATCTTGATGATTAACTTTAAGCAAGATTTGTCATGGTAGTAAACTCCATCTAGCACGAGAATAAAAATGAAAGTCACCCAAAGCAAAATTAACGAACTTCTGAGTGAATCAGGATGCGAACACAATCAAAAGAAACAGGGAGAAAAGAAAAATAAATCTTGTACCCAACAAGCCCAACCTGGCGCGGCTCAAGGTGGTTGTGCCTTTGATGGAGCGATGATTGCTTTAGTTCCTATTACTGATGCTGCTCACTTGGTACATGGTCCGATCGCTTGCGCTGGCAATTCCTGGGGAAGTCGTGGAAGTTTGTCTTCAGGTCCAATGCTTTATAAAACAGGTTTTACTACCGATGTGGGTGAAAATGATGTGATTTTTGGTGGTGAGAAAAAGCTTTATAAGGCGATTTTAGAAGTTAATGAAAATTACAAACCTGCGGCAGTTTTTGTTTACGCCACCTGCGTTACAGCCTTAATTGGTGATGATATTGATGCTGTTTGTAAGGTAGCAGCCGAAAAAACTGGAACTCCGGTAATTCCTGTGATTGCTCCCGGATTTATTGGCAGCAAAAACTTAGGTAATCGCTTTGGTGGTGAGGCTTTACTAGAATATGTAGTTGGTACTGCTGAACCGGAATATACTACACCCTATGATATTAATATCATCGGTGAGTACAATATTGCTGGGGAAATGTGGGGGGTTTTAAGTTTATTTGAAAAGTTAGGAATTCGGGTTTTATCGAAAATTACTGGTGATGCTCGTTATGAAGAAGTGCGTTATGCTCACCGGGCTAAATTAAATGTGATGATCTGCTCACGAGCGCTCTTAAATATGGCGCGAAAAATGGAGGAACGTTATGGAATTCCTTACATTGAAGAGTCATTTTATGGAATTAGAGATATTAATCGTTGTCTGCGAACTGTAGCTGCTAAATTAGGTGATCCTGATTTACAGGAACGCACAGAAAAACTTATTGCTGAAGAAACTGCGGCTTTGGATATTGCCCTTGCTCCCTATCGAGCCAAGTTGAAAGGAAAGCGTATTGTTCTCTATACTGGCGGTGTGAAAAGTTGGTCAATTATTTCCGCTGCGAAGGATTTGGGAATTGAAGTTGTGGCGACTAGCACGCGCAAAAGTACAGAAGAAGATAAAGCGAAAATCAAAAATTTGTTGGGTAATGATGGGATCATGTTGGAGAAAGGAAACGCTTCCGAACTCCTGAAATTAATTCAAGAAACTAACGCAGATATGCTTATTGCTGGCGGTAGAAATCAATATACTGCTTTGAAAGCGAGAATTCCCTTTTTAGATATTAACCAAGAACGTCATCATCCCTATGCTGGTTATGTGGGTATGGTGGAAATGGCGCGGGAGTTGACTGAGGCTTTATATAGTCCTGTGTGGGAGCAAATTCGTAAGCCGGCTCCTTGGGAATAATGGTCTCACGCAAAGGCGCAAAGACGCAAAGATGGGAAGTTTATAATTTATCAAAGATTAATTTATGGCGATCGCAATTGTTCCAGAAAAGTCTGTGACTGTAAACCCCCTCAAACAAAGTCAGGCTTTAGGTGCTTCTTTGGCTTTTTTGGGTTTGAAGGGAACTATGCCTTTATTTCATGGTTCTCAGGGTTGTACGGCGTTTGCAAAAGTGGTTTTGGTTCGACATTTTCGGGAAGCAATTCCTCTTGCTACTACTGCAATGACGGAAGTTACTACTATTTTGGGTGGTGAGGAAAATGTTGAGCAAGCTATTCTCACTTTGGTGGAAAAGGTACAACCGGAAATTATTGGTTTGTGTACTACGGGGTTAACAGAAACTAGAGGTGATGATATAGAAATGTTCTTGAAAGAAATTCGAGAACGTCACCCTGAACTTAATCATTTAGCCATTATTTTTGCTCCTACTCCTGATTTTAAAGGTGCATTGCAAGACGGTTTTGCAGTTGCGGTAGAAAGTATAGTTAAAGAAATTCCCAAAGCCGGGGGAATTAAACCAGAACAAATCACAATTTTAGCTGGTTCTGCGCTCACTCCCGGAGATGTGCTGGAAATTCGAGAAATTGTCACAGCTTTTGGTTTAGAACCAATCTTTGTTCCTGATTTGGGAGCTTCTTTAGATGGACATTTGGAAGATGGTTATACTCCTATAACTGCTAGTGGTACAACCCTCAAACAATTGCGTTCTTTAGGTAGTTCGGCGTTTACCTTAGCATTAGGTGAAAGTATGTTAGGGGCGGCGCAAATTTTAGAGGAACGCTTTGGAACAAGTTATCAAGTATTCAGAGATTTAACAGGATTAGAACCTGTAGATCAATTTCTGCAAAAATTATCTTTATTAAGTGGAAATCCCGTTCCTGAAAAATATCGTCGTCAACGTCGGCAATTGCAAGACGCAATGTTAGATACTCACTTTTATTTTAGTTCCAAACGAGTATCTTTAGCTTTAGAACCAGATTTGTTGTGGACTATAGTTGGATTTTTGCAATCAATGGGAGCAGAAATTCACAATGCTGTCACCACAACTCGTTCCCCTTTATTGGAAGAACTTCCTATCAATAATGTCACTATTGGTGATTTAGAGGATTTTGAAAAGTTGGCATTAGGTTCTGATTTATTAATTGGTAATTCTAACGTCAATAATATCTCTAAACGCCTTTCTATTCCGCTCTATCGTTTAGGTATTCCCATCTATGACCGATTAGGAAACGGTCTATTTACCAAAGTAGGCTATCGCGGTACTATCGAGCTTCTTTTTGGGATAGGAAACCTATTCATAGAACACGAAGAATCAACAATGATGCACCAATGGTCATCAGTAATCAACAAATAACACCTGATACCATTTTTTCTATCTCTGTGTCCTCTGTGCCTCTGTGGTTCGTTCATCTTAATTCAGAATAATTAGTATGACAACCGACCACCAACAACTGATAACTGACAACCAACAAAGGACAAATGAAAGTGAAAATTGCTTTTACGACAACTGACCGAATTCATGTTAATGCTCACTTTGGTTGGGCTAAAGAAATTGATGTTTATGAAATTTCCGACAACGGATATGAATTCATAGAAACCCTCAAATTTGAAGGTGATCTCAAAGAAGATGGTAATGAAGATAAAATTACCCCCAAACTACAAGCACTGAATGATTGCACAATTGTTTATGTTGTCGCTATTGGTGGTAGTGCAGCCGCTCGTTTAATTAAAAAGAGCGTAACTCCAGTTAAGGCTAAATCTGAAGAGGAAAAAATTGAAGATATTCTCAACAAATTAGTCAAAACTCTCAAGGGTAATCCTCCACCTTGGTTACGGAAAGCTTTAGTCCAGAAAAAACTTAGTTTTGCTGAAGAACTTGAAAACGAAGCAACATTATGAGCATAAATGATGTGAATGGAACTGGTAACAATTCAGAGGTGGTTTTAACTCCTTTCCATAAATCATTAGTTCAACAAATCCGGGCGCAAGATAGTTATGGGTTTTACCGGAGTTGGACTGATGAATTAATCCTCAAACCCTATATTGTTACTAAACAAAAGAAACGGGAAATTTCTGTAGAAGGTGAAATTGATCCCGCAACTCTTTCCCGAATAAATGCTTTTTTTCGAGCGATAGCATCCAGTATTGAAAAGGAAACCGGACTCATTTCTAATGTGGTTGTGGAATTAGGACATGAGGGTTTTGGCTGGGCTTTAATATTTTCCGGACGCTTATTATTAACTGTAAAAACCTTACGTGATGCCCATCGTTTTGGTTTTGATTCCTTCGATAAATTAGACGAAGAAGGCGCAAAGTTTGTGGAAAAAGGCATTGATTTAGCCAAGCGTTTCCCCGAAGTTGGCAATCTTTAATTAGTCAGTGGTCAGTAGTCAGTTGTCAGTGGTATTTGAACAACGAACAACTGACAAAGGACAACTGACAAAGGACAAAAAATATGACAATTGAGGAAATCACCAACAAGATTAAAAAGCTAAATAGCAAAGCAGGTCAAATGAAAATGGATCTGCATGATTTAGCGGAAGGATTGCCCACAGACTACCACAAACTGATGGATGTTGCTGCGGAAACTTATGAAATTTACTGTCAGTTAGATGGACTCAAGCAACAACTCAAAAAAATGGAGAATTCTAAATGAGTACCAATATTGATGAATTTAAAAAGCTCGTAGATGCAGAAGAGTTTTTTATCTTTTTTAATCTGTCCTACGACCAAAAATTTGTGAACGTAAATCGTTTACATATTTTGAAAAAGTTTTCTCAGTTCATGAGTCAAATTGATGATACTTATCCCCAGATAAGTGATGAAGAAAGATTAGAGAAATATTGCACAGCTTTACAGCAAGCTTATCAGGTGTTTATAGAATCCACACCCCATGAACAAAAGCTGTTCAAGGTATTTAATGATAAGCGGAAAAATGTAGTTACCCTGACAGAAATCACCTCAGATTAGGAGTTAAAAAGTGATCAACCTAACGCCTACCGAATTGGAACGCTATAGTCGCCAAATGATGCTTCCTAATTTTGGCGAATTAGCTCAAAAGCGCCTGAAGTCAGCGACTGTTTTGGTGTCAGGTGTGGGTGGATTAGGCGGTACGGCGGCGCTTTACCTAGCAGTAGCGGGCGTTGGGCGGCTAATCCTAGTCCGGGGTGGTGATTTGCGGCTGGATGATATGAATCGTCAGGTTTTGATGACTGATGACTGGGTGGGTAAACCTAGAGTATTTAAAGCCCAAGAAACACTCAAAGCCATCAATCCTGATGTCCAAGTGGATGTAATTCACGATTACATTACCGCTGAAAATGTGGATGAGTTGGTGCAGTCGGCGGATATGGCTTTGGATTGCGCTCATAATTTCACGGAACGCAATTTGTTAAATGAAGCCTGTGTGCGCTGGCGTAAGCCAATGGTAGAGGCGGCTATGGATGGAATGGAGGCTTATCTCACCACGATTATTCCTGGTGTTACGCCTTGTTTATCCTGTCTGTTTCCAGAAAAGCCGGATTGGGATCGGCGCGGGTTTTCTGTGCTGGGGGCGGTTTCTGGGACTTTAGCTTGTTTGACGGCTTTGGAAGCGGTCAAACTCATTACTGGTTTTAGTCAACCGCTGTTGTCAGAGTTGCTGACGATTGACTTGAACAGAATGGAATTTGCTAAACGTCGTTCTCACCGCGATCGCAATTGTCCAGTCTGCGGTAATACTGCCCCTTGGAGATATTCCCAATCTCAAACTGCAACAGTGTAAAGTACCACTTTTTCAAAATCCACATTCCAAATCAGAATATTCGCTACAGAATAGGAAACAAAATGACTGTTACTTTAACAGAAAAGGCTGAATTTCGTCTGCGGGCATTTTTAAAAGGTTCTGCAACCGAAGACGCTAAAAAGGGTGTCCGCATCTGGGTTAAAGACGGTGGTTGCAGCGGCTACGAGTATGGCATCGAAATTACCAGTAAGCCCCAACCTGATGATGTCGTATCTCAACAAGGAAATGTGTTGATTTACGTTGATGCTAAAAGTGCGCCGTTATTAGCAGGTGTGGTAGTTGATTTTGTTGAGGGAGTCATGGATAGCGGTTTCAAGTTTTCCAATCCCAATGCAACTGATACCTGCGGTTGTGGCAAGTCTTTTAAAACCAATGATGGTACTCCCACAGGTGTACCTTGTGGACAATAGCTCTATAGCAGGTGACAGGGAACAGGTGACAGGTGACAGTGCTAAAAGTCTTTTATTTATTATTAGTTAATGTCCTCACCTCCTTGTCCGTTGCTGTAACTCAAAAGCTCACTTCATTAATCTTTGAGGAGAATTGGAAAATGGCAAGTTATCAAGTAAGATTGATCAACAAAAAAGAAGATTTAGACACTACAGTTGAAATTGACGAAGACACCACAATTCTAGAAGGAGCAGAAGAAGCTGGTATTGAATTACCTTTTTCCTGTCACTCCGGTTCTTGCTCTAGTTGTGTAGGTAAGATTGTTGAAGGTGAAGTCAATCAAGACGATCAAGTCTTCCTAGATGATGAGCAAATGGGCAAAGGATTCGCTTTATTGTGTGTTACCTATCCTCGTTCTAACTGCACAATCAAAACCCACCAAGAACCTTACCTTGCTTAATACAATATTTGTAGGGGTTTAGCATTGCTAAACCCTTTCATTTTTAACAATGATGGAGAATGTTCATCTCGTTCATCTCGTTCATCTCGTTCCCAGTCTCTGACTGGAAACGCATTTTAGAAGGCTCTGCCTTCAATGATATTAGAGGCAGAGCCTCATCAACTGCATTCCTAGTCAGAGACTAGGAACGAGATGTGGTAGGGATTTGAGATTAAGTTGACACCATTAAGCTTTTGCTTTACCCTTTCATTTTTAACAATGATGGAGGATGTTTATCATCTTTCATCATTTCAATTTTCGCTTTTTATTTTGATAATACAATGTTTACTCCTTTTACTATTATGGGTTGTTCTTTAGAATTGCTGAAATCAGGAGATTGTGGCATTGTTACTGTTTGCCAAAGTCAAGATGAGACAATTAGAAAAAAGCTGATATTAATGGGCATTAAAACAGGGAATACGATTACTGTAGAACAGCAATTTCCGACTTTTGTGATTAAATGTGGTGGTTTATCTATGACTATAGATCGGGAAATAGCACGGGCTATTTATGTGCGGGTAATTGATGGGTGAAAAATAGAGATTATTAACTTTTGTTTAAATTGTGATTTAAAAGACATAAAACCTGTATTATTAGGTCAATGTAACAATTTAAATTAATACTCATTGATAATTGTATGAAATTACAAGAAATATTAGACTGTAGAAATAAAATTCTTCTGGGTGACAATCTATCTGTTCTCAAACAAATAGAGAATGATAGTTTTGATTTAATTATTACTTCACCACCATATTTTCAACAACGTGATTATGGAAATGGTGATTTGGGTATAGGTAATGAAGCAACTGAAGGAGAATATTTAAAAAATATACTAACAGTTTTTTGGGAATGTGTGCGCGTCTTGAAAAAAACTGGAGCAATAGTTTTTAATTTGGGAGATAAATATATTAATGGCAGTTTATCTCTAATTCCTTATAAATTTGCAATTCAAGCCACCCAAAATCAAAGTATTTTTCTTATTAATCAAATTACATGGTCAAAACTAAATCCTACACCACGTCAAGATAAAAGGAAATTAATACAAGCTACAGAACCTTTCTTCATATTTGCTAAATCAAAGGATTATTACTTTAATTTAGATAGTTATTTACAACACTTAGACACTTTTCATAAAAGCATAAAAAGTAAACCATCTGATAAATTAGGTAAAAAATATCTGGAATTAATCAAAAATTCAGATTTAAGCGAAGAACAAAAAATAAATGCTACTAAAGCATTAAATCAAGCTATTTTGGCAGTACATAATGGAGAAATTGAAGGATTTAGAATGAAAATTCATGGAATACATAAATTAGCCTATGGTGGACAAGATGGAGGCAGAAATAACCAAATTAAGAATAATGGTTTTACTATTATTAGAATTTTAGGAAACACGATGAAAAAAGACATCATCGAAAGTCCGGTAGAAATTACTAAAAATAATCATCATCCAGCAGTTTATCCTATATATATTATTCAAGAACTTATTAAATTGTTAACTCAAGAAGGTGATTTTGTCCTTGATCCTTTTTGTGGTAGTGGGACTAGTTGTGTAGCAGCTAGAAATTTAAATAGAAACTATTTAGGAATTGAAATTAATCCTGAGTATGTAAATTTAGCTAATAACCGTATGGAAGAACCTGATTCTAAACAACAGGAATTATTTATATGAAATATAATTATAATCAAGACATAGAAATATTAGAAAAATTTTATCAGCAAGCAATTGAATTAATTGAAAATCAAGCATTATCAGAAATTCAGGAAGAAATAAAAGTAAGCCTAGATATTTTTATTCAGAAAATAGAAACTGATAAATCTTTAATTCAGGTAATTATTACAACTTTACTTAAGAAAATAATTAAACCTGAGCAAGATATTAGGTTACACATGGCTAAATTTCCAAATGGATATTCTGCTAGAGTCCTTGATACTAAGGTAACTACACCATTTTTTAAAATAAATTTTCCACGATACGCTAATAAGGAAACTGCATTTTTAACAAAAGCAACACGCGCAGAAATTATCTGGAATTTTGAGGAAGGAATAAAATTACCATTGAGAAGCAAAAGTTTAGTTGAACCTTTTTTAACACTAATTGATAAAATTGAAAATCAAAAAATTGATATTGAACAATGCATAATTTATATTTTATCGCAGTTGCATCTTCTGTCCCAATATCATGAAGTGGTTTTTTTAGAAACTTTAGAAGTTGCTAATTCTGTAAATATTATCAATATTAATAGAGTGATGAAAATGGTAGAAAGACATTTTCAAGAACCTTTAAGTTCTAGGCTACCAGTTATCGTAATTTTTGCTATTTACAAACAGTTATTTAAAACTATCCGCAGATTTGAAAATAAAATATTACTACCTTTAAATGTTCATACTTCTGCTGATAAACATGGTTATGGTGATATAGAAATAAGAGATAACCATAATAATCCATTTGAAATATTAGAAATAAAACATAATGTTCCTATTGATAGAAATATGATATTAGATATAGTGAAAAAATCTGCCAATACAACAATAGAAAGGTATTATATTCTGACGACATATAAAGACTGTTTTATTAATCAAGATGAAGAAGAATATATTAATGAATTAATTTTGAATATTAAAAGAGAAAGTGGTTTAGAGATTATTGCTAATGGTATTGTGAATACTTTAAAATATTACTTGCGTTTTATAGAAGATTATCGTGAATTTATTAACACATATACCGAAGAATTAGTAAAAGATGCTAGAAATTCAACAGAAATTAAAGAATCTCATATTCAAGCTTGGCGGATAATTTTACAAGAATATCTATTCTAACTCAATTAAAAACCCAATCAGAAGAAAAGTGAGAATAAACAATGAGGAAAACTCTAAAGAAAAAAGGTTCTTCGGTTATTTTTATGGAAAACCTGGTTCAAAATCATTGAAAGCCCTATTGTGTAGGCATTTCATTGAAAATATGGAAATAATTGTTTATAACCCTTGTCCCGTAAGGGTTTTGTTATCATCAATCCTCAATCACCATAAAAGGGACGCAAGAGCCAGAAAAAACTAGAACAGTTACCACTAGAAAGACAGCAAAAAATTTCTGAAGAATCTAACTTTCTCATTGCTGAAGAAATGACACGACAACAATTGAGACTAGCACTCAAACTCACTCAAGAGCAAATGTCAAAACTTCTTCAAATTGATCAAGGAAATATTTCTCAAATGGAACAAAATACTGATTTAATGCTTTCAATTCTGCGAAAGTATATTGCTGATTTAGGTGGTGATTTAAAGCTTGTTGTTGAATTTCCTAACCGTCCACAAGTTACTTTATCAGGAATTTCTGAGATTGATATCTGAGTAGCCAACCATATCTTGAACCTGTAGAAAGCAAATTTTCCTTTTAGGTAAAATTTTGATCCAACCTACAGCATCAAATAATATAATAAATGTAACTGCTATGTTCTTTACCACTTGAGAATATATGATAGAACGAGAAATACTGAATCGTATTACTACAAATCCCAAAGTAATGGCTGGAAAACCGACAATTAAGGGTACACGCTTAACCGTCGAGTATATTCTTAATCTCCTTGCACATGGTGCAACAGTCGCAGAAATTCTGGAAGAATATGAAGGTTTAGTAGAAGCAGATATTCGCGCTTGTTTATTATTTGCATCTCGCTCTCTAGAAAGTACCAGTTTCATGCCTTTAATTGCGGAGATTGCTTAGATGCGATTTTTAGTAGATGAAAATACAGGTGTGACTGTCGCTCGCTGGTTACGTGAACAAGATTATGAAGTTTTCTCAGTTTATGAACAAGGACGGGGAATAGATGGGAATAGATGATGACACAATTATTCAAAAGGCCTTTGATGAAAATTGGATTTTGATTACTAGTGACAAAGATTTTGGCGAGAAAGTTTATCGAGATAAATACCCTCACCGGGGTGTGATTCTTCTGCGTTTGGAAAATGAACGCTCTGCAAATAAAATCTATATTTTACAACAGGTATTAGAGCAGCATAAGGAACAGTTAGTAGATAGTTTTGTGGTAGTCACTGAAACTCAGATTAGATTTGCCAGGATAGGATAATTACTGATTCAAAAGAAAAATGAGAATGAAAAATGGGGAAAATTGATAACATAAGTTCATTTTTTATAAATATCTTTACGGTGTTGACAATGAAGAACTATAACAGTAAGAGTTTCATCATTAATTTCATAACGTACTCGATAATCTCCTATTCTAATTCTATATTCATTATCAAAACCACTGAGTTTTTTAACTCCAAATGGACGAGGATCTTCAACTAGAGATAAAATTTTCTCTAAAACTCGCTCATTTATGGTTGGTGGTAAATTTTTCAGTTGTTTCTGCACTGGTTTTGGGATAATAACTTCATAGCTCATGAGATTTGAGGATTTTGATTAGCAATATATTCTTGAATTGTTTGATAGTCGCCATTTTGATAAGCTTTGCGAGATTCTGCAACTTCCGACATAATTTGGGGATTTTGTTCTATTAAATCTTCTTCATCTTCTAAAAGTTGTTCTTCTAGAAATTCCAAAAGTTGATGCTTTTCTTGTAAATTGAGAGATGAAATTGCCGCAATTAATGATTCAAAGGAAATTTGTAAGTTAACTACTGTCATTATTAATAATCCTTTTGAGGTTAATTATATTTTCAATTATGTCATATTTTCAGTTAATGTACTACCAGAGAGAGAAGTTATAACTATAGCGTAGGTTAGCAACAGTACAAAAAAGGTGCGTTATGCGATCGCTAACACACCCTACAAAACTGGTGGTAATGCGATAGCGAAGTGCTCCGTAGGAATCGCTATCCGACCATTATTAGCCCGATATTGGTAATCTTGGTGTATTACAAAATGAAGTGCGGAATGTGGGCTACAATCCCCAATCTACAACTAGCAACCGCGGATCAAACTCTCGCAATAAACGTACCAGTTCTTTTAAATCATTAATAGAACTTACACAGACGCAACCCGCACTACCAGGACTGTGTCCCTCTTTAATCCAGTTCCAATCAGCATGAAATCCAAATGCGTCACGGTCATCTGATTGCTTACCAACGAACGGAACCCATACAGGACCAAGTCCGTTGTTTAAGTGTGGATGGGATGCGTTATAATTATCTTTACCTCCTGCCCAGTCAATATCGCCGATAATATAGCTACCTTGAGGAATTGGCTGTAGACTACCTGGAAAACTGTCAGGATCGCTAAATAGTAAGAAACGCTGCGCTCCTGGTGCGCCAGATACTACCTCTAGGGATTCAACCACACCTCGTGTGGGATGTACAAACTCCAATTTACACAATTTCAAGCCTTCATACGCATCTTTACTGGTGCGTGTAAGGCGACAGTAAACGCCTCTATCCGGCGTAGGAGCAGGAACAAGTCCCCGCGCTCGTCTTAGAGCATTTTCGAGCGCTCTTTTGGTTTCTTGTCCGACCTTACCATCAATTTTGCTTAAAGCCTCACGTCTTTGCAGCAGTTCAACAGCACTTTTGGTAATATCATTAAACTCATTTGGCTGCGAAGTCATCCGCAGGAATCCCAATCCTGCAAGAGCGCAATTGAGGATATAGCAATCATCTCCGACATCACCCTTGACAATTAATGCACTGGTAAATGGTAGAGGTACAGGAGCAGGGTGATAGGGACGTTCTTCTACTGATGAAGTAGTAGGGGTTGTAGTTGGGACTGAAGTGGAACTTGCAGAATTTCCCACCGAAGGATTTAACCCATCTCTTCGGAACAAAGCTTCTTCGTCATTACGACGATTGACTAATCCTGGCAAAACTGTTCTAGTACCATTGTCTGTACCATGTACCCAACGGTCAAATTCGCGGGCTGCACCTTCGTAATCTACGTCATTATTCAGTTTTCGTAATAGTGTTGACTCACCAAATGCTCCAATGCCAATGTTATAAACAAAGGAAACTAAGGCATCAAACATACCTTGTGTTAAAGCTGCTCGACAAAGCTGATCAACATCTTCTGCTGCTTGTTCAACTTCCATCTTCAACCAGCGTTCTGCTGTTGTTAGATTGATAACATCACCGGGCTGAATGGGTCTGTTCAAATCCAAGTGTTCTATAGAACCGAACCCAATCGTCCATATTCCAACTGGATCTTTATACGCTTCAATCAAACCATCAGGGCGCTTCTTGTGCAACCCCTCCCATTTTTTAATTAAACTAAAACACTCGTTACTTGGTTTCATGCGTTTAACTCTAGGCTAAAGTTCTTTTGAGATCATCTTCAAATTTTTTGATATACCTCCAGTAATGTTGAGGGTTCACAAAAAATAAGATGTGTTAAAAGGTACTAAGTTTCCTTTTGTTCTTCACCCACTTTACACCACACACTCAAACCTGAAAAGCGGAAAAAAGCGGATTGCAAAAAAAAATTACAAACAGACGGAAAATAGCGGAAATATACGGATAAAGTCTGCTATCATTACTTGTGTCGCGTTACATTTTTAACTATGCAGGTTCACGAACTACTACAACTTGTGGATGAGGCTGTCTATCTCAATACAGGCAAACGTCTCAATGACTTGCAACGTGGAGTTATTCAGGGGACACTAAAGCATCAAAAGTATGCTGATATTGCTGAAGATTGTGGTTGTAGCGCGGGTCATGCAAAGGATGTAGGTTACGAACTTTTAAAAATGTTATCTGATATTTTTGATGAACCAGTTGATAAAAGTAATCTTAAATCAGTTCTAGAACAACAGGGAAATGTGAATATTTCTTTGGGTGATAATAGTAAAATTAATAGTAATTTAATTGGCTGTATAAATATTGGTTCTAAACAACCTAAAACTAAACCAGATAAAAGCCATTCTGGTAATTCTAAATTAAAGCAACAAAATCAGAATAAAACTAAGATAGAAAAAATTGATAAATTACGATATTTTGGTTTAAATGATGAGCAAATTGCAGAGGTGTTAGAGTTACCTTTAGAGATAATTAAACAGGTAGAATCAAATAATTGAGTAAGAGTATTGTATATATGTTAGACTTTCCTCTTAATTCCCAAATCCTTGATCAATATTAAAAAATATGGGTCATTTGTTTAAATTGTGATTTTTAGCATCCAAATTCTGTATAGTACTTAACACAGAATTTAAATTTATTGTTCATTTACAGCGGTTTCCGCTCTTATGAGGTACATCTTAGCCCCCTCATCGCTTGCGGGGAGGGGGTTGGGGGTGGGGTTCTTGTACCTCATAACACCGGGAAGTGCTGTAGTTTCTGCGTTTCTTCAGGAGTCATTTTTTCTCTTCATCACTTTTCGGCTATTTTGCCTTTTATTCTCCCTGAAGTCTCTAAGCATCTATGCTTACCGCATAATTGGGATGCTGCCATAGCAATTTTTAATTGCTGAGACTTCTGGTAATATTTTCTCAGATTATTCTGGCAACTCTGGCAAGTCGAATAAAACTTTAGTCATATAATTTTCTGCCCAATCTATCCCAAAAGCCTTTTCTAAAACTCTACGGGTTTTATCATTTTGTTGTTGTTTGGTACAATAATTATATTGTCCAGCCATAATTTGAGCTACTTTTTCAGGTGCAACTGGACTAGATGCGATCGCTTGGGTACAATGAATATCTAAAAATGATTCTACGTGAGACAAAAAACTTGTCTCTTCTTCGGGGGAACTAGGACGAATAAACAGACAAAAATCGGAAAAAATATTGCCCCATTCTGGTAAATCACGAGGTTGAGAAAAATTGCCTGTGGTTAATTTACTAAGTTGGGAATTATAACCATCTGGTAAAATTCGATCTAAGTTTACTGGCGAAAGATCAGCAATAGCAGCACTAATTTGACCTCTACCTCCGACTAAATCACAACCAAACATGGGAAGATCATATTCAGGATGAGGAAACATCACACAGTGCAGAATATCTAACATATTCCCCACCTTTGCTAGTTCCAAGTGTATTTTGCGAAACTGGGGACTTTGATAACAACGATTTTCGATAATCAGTTTTTCCCCTTCTAATTTACCTTCTACATATCCCAATTCCGCAGGTAAATGGTATGGTGATAAGTCTAGGTGTTTATGCCAAACCGCTTCAATACAATCAGCTAGTTGATGAATCAGGGGATGTTGTTGTTCACGGAGAGAAGGTGTAGAAGACATATTATTTAGGAAATACAATTTATTTCCTAGTTTACAATTATTTGTACCAGATCAACTATTCTCCTGATATTTCTCTTTCTAGCACTTCTTGTAGTTGTGGCAATAATGAGGATAAATCATTTTGAATTGTTTCCCAGACTCTACTCAAATCAACTTGAAAATATTCGTGAGTTACAACATTTCGCATCCCTCCCATTAACCGCCAAGGTATAAGAGGATAGCGTAACTGAATATCATTAGGAACATTTCTAGTAGCTTCTCCAATCACGACGAAATCATAGAGAACAGCTTTGACAAGCGTTTGATTTTTTGTAAATTCCTCAAACGTTACACCCCTTGTCCTTTGCTTAATTTCACTGATAGATAAGACAATATCTTGAATACGAAACCGCCAATCTCTAGAAGGCACGAATGACATCCTTTAATACAGGTTTTCGCAAATGTTCTCTCAAAGCATCCTCCGTTCCCAAATCAACAGAACATCCCAGAATATCTTCTAAATAATACTGCACTTGCAAAAGTTGAAACAACCCACCCGAACGATTAAACTCCACTAAAAAGTCTACATCACTATCTGAACTAGCTTCATCCCGCGCCACTGAACCAAACAAATTAAGGGATTTTACTCCCAGTTCCTGCAACTTTTCTCTATGTGCAGCTAAAGTTGCCAGTACCTCATCTCGTTTCATGCTTTATTTTCCTAAACCAATTCTATATTAAGATAGTAGTGCAGCACGGCGTAAATAAACCAACCATTTTTAATTGCCAAAAATCTTGCTCAATATTGCTTTTGACTTTTGACTTCTGCCTTGCGGAGTCCCTATTTTTTAACATTTTATCCATTAAAAATTGGGAATAATAATTACTTAACTATCCCCAAAAATCTGTAACTTCATATCCCAATTCCCCGATCATCTGCCGCAATAAAGGTAAACTCAAACCAATGACATTACTGTGACAACCCTCGATTTTCTCCACAAATAAACTCCCAAAACCTTCTAAAGCAAATGCTCCAGCGCATTGAAGAGGTTCACCTGTAGCTACATAGGCAAGAATAGCGCGATCGCTCATTTTCGCAAAATACACCCTAGTAACTTGATATTTAACCACAGTTTGATTTTTAGTAGTATCAATCAAAACATGACCAGTGTACAAGTCACCAAAATTACCTTGCATCAATTGCCACCGAGCGATCGCTTCCTCTGCATCCCCTGGTTTACCGTAAATCCCTCTACCCATAGCCAAAACTGAATCACAACCCATCACCAAAGCCGCTGGAAATTGGGAAACCACAGTTTCCGCCTTACACTTAGCCAGCGTTTTCACCAATTCCCCAGGTTCAGTTAGTTGTATTTGTGACTCATCAAAATCACTCGGACAAACTATTGGTTCAATTCCCACAGTTTGCAATAACCGACGACGGGCAACAGAAGCAGAAGCAAGCACAAATTGCGGAATTTTCATAGATTTCTGTATAAATAATGTTTGGTAATTAATAATTGAATAACTTATTTTTGTAAGCACTCCCCAGTCCCCAGTCCCCAGTCCCCAATTAATAAACAGCGAAAGAACTCACAACTTCGTCAATCATTCGTTGCAGCTTCTTCCAACGTCTCTCAGGAACAGAAGCATTAAACGTAAACAGCTTACCACGACTGATAGCCACACTAGAAATATTATGTCTTTCCTGTCCATTCGGAAATTTAACTGCATATTCTAGAAAGTAGTAAATTTTCCCATTTACTTCCCTTGCAGCCGCATTGATTAACTCAGCAGTCCGATCAGAACCTACAGGAGCAAGAGCCGCCTTTCCTAATTTATAACCAACTTCCGTTGGTGTTCCCAATTCCGCTAAAGTTTTACCAGAGGGAACAGGACTAATTACCACAGACACATTTTCTGATACTTCAATTAAATCGTGAAACACCACATCAGGCCCATCACCAACTTTAACTTGTAACCAACCATTAGGATAATCAAACTGATAACCGTCAGCACTATCTACAAACCGATTTAGTCCAGCCGCATTAGCCACACCAACACTACTCAAGCTGAAGCTCAACACCAATAATAAGATCAACGTAATTCTTTGCCACATTTTTTCCAATTCCTTTTGTCCGTCAAGAATACAAGGTAAAGATAATTGCAAGTTCTTATTTTCTCACTAATCTGGACAATCTGGAGACTTTCCTTTTGCCATCTTCTTCAGACTTGATAAGTATGTGTGCTATAATTGGACAGTCTCGCACCTTGTGGTCAAATAAAAAACCTCTTTGTTGTCAAAATCAGCCGCAAGCACATCTAAAAGTATGAAAAAAGTTGTCGTTGGTCTTTCCGGTGGCGTTGATAGTTCCGTAGCCGCCGCTATGCTGCATAATCAAGGCTATGATGTAATTGGTTTAACTCTTTGGCTGATGAAAGGCAAAGGGCAATGTTGCTCTGAAGGAATGATCGACGCGGCTAATATTTGTGAACAATTGGGTATACCCCATGAAATTGTTGATATTCGGGATGTCTTTCAAACAGAAATTATTGATTTTTTAGTGACAGGTTACAGCGTAGGCATTACGCCGTTGCCTTGTTCCCAATGTAACAAAACGGTGAAATTCGGTCCAATGGTGGAATATGCAAGGGAAAAATTGGCATCGGATAAAATCGCCACAGGTCATTATGCCCAAATCCGCTACGATGACACCACTAACCGTTACCAACTATTACGAGCCGTAGACCGCAACAAAGATCAATCTTATTTCCTCTATGACTTATCCCAAGACTTATTAGGGGCAACAATTTTTCCCCTGGGTGAACTGAATAAAACTGATACTCGCAGAATTGCTACTGAATACAACTTAAAAACCGCCGATAAACCAGAAAGTCAAGATTTATGCTTAGTAGAAAGCAATGGCTCTATGCGGGCATTTTTAGATAAATATTTAGCTCCTCGACCTGGTGATATTGTGGATACCACTGGTAAAGTTTTGGGACAACATGATGGTGTTCATCATTACACCATTGGTCAGCGAAAAGGCTTAGGCATCGCCGCAGCCGAACCCTTGTATGTAATTGAATTAGATGCAGCTAATAACAAAGTAGTTGTAGGCGATCGCACCAAAGGATCTCAGTCAGAATGTACAATAAATCGAGTAAATTGGGTTTCCATAGCTGAACCCGTTGCCCCCATTCGCGCCGAAGTTCAAATCCGTTATCGTTCCCAACCCGTACCCGTCACAGTCATTCCCCTACCAGATTCCCGCGTCCGGTTAGTATTTGATGAACCACAATTCAGCATCACCCCTGGACAAGCAGCGGTTTGGTACGACGAAGATATGGTATTAGCTGGCGGAATCATCGAACAATCGTAGGGGCGCAGGGCCTGCGCCCTGTCTTTCTGGGGAGAGAACCACCTCTGGCTTAAATACCGCAAGGGGTCTAAATTAAGGGACTTCCAAGAAATAAATTATCCTGATTAACGAACCACAGAGGCGCAGAGGACACAGAGGAATAAGGGTTTGAGAGATTTTTGCGTTAGGTGGTTGAGTATTTTTTTATTTGGAAGTCCCTAAGTGGACTCGTTGAACCAAGAATCTCAGTGGCTAAAGCCAGTAAGAGTGTCAAAGTCATGATAGTTTCGATCCGTATCTTTACCCCTGAGAGTGTAAAATCACTTGTATAGGCATAAAAATTGTGCAGATTCAGGAGTATCTTTGTATAAGCATTCAAAACGAACAAAATTGTGCTTTTGTGCAATTTGGTACAAAGTAGTTTGAGTTTCGGGCAAATCATAAGTAGATATATGATTTTCAATCATGGACATATCTTGAGACGAGAGTGCAGTCCAGTTTTGACGCATATTTTCTAAGTAGCGATTAACAAATTTTTCTCGGTCTTCCCCTTCTTTACAAACTATGTCAATCAAAACAAATACACCCTTGGGTTTCAAAAGATGGAATACTTGCTCAATAACTTTATCTTTTTGTGCCAAACTTAGATGATGTAAAACAAAGGAAGTCGTAACTATATCAAAGCTTTGCTTTCGGTTTTCAGCTAGTTCCTCAACAACTTTCGATATGTCGTCTTCAATAAAAGTTTGTTCACAGTTAATTTGTGCCATGTTGCCTTGGGCAATTTCCAAAGCAGCCGCAGATAAGTCAATTCCGGTATAGGAGGCAACGGTAGTATTTAATAAAGCTTGAACTGATGAACTAGCATCACCGCATCCAAGTTCAAGTAAGGAAAATGGTGTTGGCAAGTAATCAGTTAATAATTTATGCAAAACACCATAAATTTCTCGGTGTTCCATGTAATTATTGGCTAAGACTTTTTGATATGTTTCCCAATTCTTCTTAAAGTAATTATCTGATTGAGTTTTCAGAGTATTCATGGAAGCATTCCCATAACTGACAATATATTGAAAATAATAGCAGTATAAGAGGATGTTTGAAAAGTATCAGAATTAATCGATATCCCCCCAACCCCCCTTACAAAAGGGGGCTAAATTCCTCAAAGTCCCCCTTTTCAAGGGGGATTTAGGGGGATCTGCGGGTGTCAGATACCACACGAAAAAGTTTTCAAACAACCTCTTAGTTTCATTGGGTTGTTAATTGGCTGTTCCCCAGCACAAACGAAACCACCCGTTAAAAATTTTATCAATGCGTAAGTCATAATTATTTTTTTGTCCATAAAAAAATAAAAACCGTGAAAAAATAAATTCACGGCTTTAATAAAAAATGTGGTGTGAGGAGACTTAACTCACTTCATCATACTTCATCTAAAAATTAGAAGTTCAACTACCGCAAATTTCTTTACAAAGTAATTCTTTGATGACATATATATATTCTTAATATTTGTCACCTTATACTATAGCGCCACCACAACTAGAACCACACCCCGCAGTACAACCATAGCAATATTCAGCAGTTTGGACTTCTTGAATTATATCTAAACTACCAATTTCTAATAATTTGCTCACCGTCAATTTTTCACCATTGCTAGTTTTTGCAGGTAAATTCATCATTTGGTTAAAATCACAATCAAAAATATTCCCTAAATAATCAATTGAAAGTTGTTCACGACACATTAAACCATCAATTGTGTTGGGGTTAAAGTGAGACTCTAAAAAATGCAAATACCTAGAATAAAGCTGCTTTTTTTCTAAATGAAACTTGGTTCTCCCCACAGGTATATTAGTAATGGTGAAAAGATGATTAAATCTAATATCAAAATTTTCCATCAAAAAGGTTTTATAAGCCTTTTCTAAATTTTCCTGTTCGGGAGTTAAAGAAAAATCTTCACTATTTGGTAATGGAGGATTGTACACTAAATCTAAAACTAAATTTGGGTTTTCACCATAACCAATTTTATTTAACCATTGCAAAGCTTGAATAGATTGATCAAAAACACCATTCCCCCGCATTTTATCCACATTGTCTGCCAAATAACAGGGAAGAGAAGCCACAATCTTGACTTGATGTTGAGCAAAAAAATCTGGCAAATCCTCAAATCCCTCCACAAAATAGATTGTCAAATTTGATCTCACAATTACCTGTTTACCTGCCTTTATAGCAGCTTCTACCAATGACTTAAAACCATAATTCATTTCTGGAGCGCCACCAGTTAAATCAACAATTTTGATTTCTGGAAACTTCTCAATCAAGGTAATTAACTGTTGACAAATTTCCGGTGTCAGTTCCTCAGTTCTCTTGGGACTAGCTTCTACATGGCAATGGTTACAAGCTAAATTACAACGTTTTCCCAAATTAATTTGTAAAACGTTAATTTGCTTTTTTGTTAAAGGTGAATTTAGCTGTTGAAAAAAAGGTGTAATCATAGAAGCATCTCTAGCACGAATTTCTATAAGAGGATATTTTAAAGGTCATTCAACCTAAGAGGATGTTTGAAAAGTTTTGAATATATAGACTGACCCCTCTCCAAACCTCTCCCCTGCAAGGGGAGAGGCTTTAAAACCCCCATTCCCTTGCAGGGAAGGGGGGTAGGGGGGTTAGGTTTTTGGAGATTACGGGTTTGATATAATACTTTTCAAACAACCTCTAAGAGACAGGGGGAAGTGGCAGACTATTGATAATTGGGACATACCACTTGACTAAATCGAAAGTTTCCTATATCATAGAGAAACAACCCATCAATCATTCCCGAAATCTAAATAAAATATTTTTGATCGCTCCACTCCGTTACGCTAGGGAAGTGAAAAGAATAAGAGCGCAGAGCGCAAAAGAGCAAAAGTGCAGAGTGCTAACAAGTCCTCGCCGCACCACTACACACAACCCGAAAACCAATATCGTTGACGTTGAAGGCGAGATCGTAGTTGTCGCGATAAGCAGAACGGCAATTTCCAGGATGGCTGAGCCACGAACCACCGCGCAGCAGCTTATATTTACTGCTTAGACTTGTCCAAGCACTGCCATCTATAGGCGCATTTATATAGTTTTCATGCCACCCATCCTCACACCATTCCCACACATTCCCACACATATCATATAAACCAAAAGGGTTGGCGGGAAAAATTCCTACCTCTGTGGTTTTTTCTCGATATTGTCCTTTTTGTCCCTGCCCATAAGTGTAGTTACCATGATAATTAGCTAAATCTGTAGAAATTGTTTCCCCACAATAAAACGGGGTAGTAGTTCCTCCACGACAAGCATATTCCCATTCAGCTTCGCTAGGTAAACGATAGGTTTTATTTGCCATTCGGGAAAGTCTGGCACAAAATTCTTGAGCATCATTCCATGATACACAATCAACAGGCAGATTATCACCTTTAAAATAAGATGGATTAACCTTTCCTAGTGCAGCTACAGCCCGCCATTGTTTTTGCGTAACTGGATATTTACCCATGAAAAAGGGGGGAACAGTAACTTGATGTTGTGGACTTTCATCCGAAGTTCGGCCTTCCTCATTTTCTGGAGAACCCATTTTGAAAGTTCCACCAGGGATAGATACCATTTCCAAAGTTACACCATTTCGCAGGTTTTGTGTAAAATATTCTGCACTTTTAGAAAGGTAATTTAACGGCGTATTTCTTGTTACCGTTGATAGCAAATTTGTTGATATCTTAGCAGTTTGAAAGTCAAACTTCTTTATTGGAAATCCAAGTTTTCTCTGGGTTTGCTGGACAATATACTCAATTCCTTTGTTGCTACTAATGGACAGCCAATTCTTTATTCTCTCGTATTCTTTTGGATGCTCTCTTTTAATTTGTGGCAGATCTATATCATGCAAAATAGGCAGAATTTTATCACTTTCTAATATATTATCAAATTCCATAAAAGTCCATTCTTTGTGTTTAGCAAAGTAACTAGGACTAATTACGACCATTCCATACTGTGATTTTTTTAGACCTTCTGTAATTTTCCTATTTAATTCATCTCCCCACTCAATTTCTTGTTCGTCGTACCATACTCGATAGTTTTCATCAATTAATCTTTCATACAATGGTCTAGCAAATGTCTCTTTATCTTCAGACGCATGACTGAGAAATACATGATATTCACCCATAAATACTCCTTTTATTTCAATATTTAACTATTTTTAGAAAACCTTTACCATTTTACTCCTCCACACCAGCAATAATCGCCAAAGCCTTCGCATACTTTTCTAAATCACCTCGCAAAGCAGCCAACTCGCTTCGCAACTTTGCTTCTTCTGTCCAACTCACCTCATGTTCTTTAGCACTCACCCCTATAGGCCGTCTTGCTTCCCAAGCCTGTAAAATAGGATGCCATTTAGCTAAAAATGGTCGCAACCCATTATTCAACACCGCAATAGCAATACCCCCGACTGAGTTCTTAGAAGCACCCACATCAGGCCCAGCCGCTTTGAGAACTTCGCGGGTAGTTCCGAATAAACTATACAAAGAATTCAACGCTTCCCGCACTAACCCCTGGTCAACTTCTAAGGATTGCACAGCAACCCGTGTCACCAGTTCCACATACAACGACCAAGCGGCTTTCCGTTCCGTTGTGTCCGCTTCCCATTCCGCAGCACCAATACCAAAGGGAAGACTAATAGATACCTTTTTTAATTTTGCGGGATCTTGTTTAGGCATAAACAGCCATTTTAATAAAATTAATTATTTATTCCATCTAAATTAAACCATACTGAACTTAGAAATAAAAGCAAGAGAATTTATAATTTGGGGAAATCTTGCTGTTTGAGCGAGTTACACGCATTTATTTAGACATCTCGTTCCCATGCTCTGCGTGGGAATGTAGTTAAGAGGCTCTGCCTCTATTATACCTAGAGGTAGAACCTCTAAGATGACATTCCCAGTCAGAGACTGGGAACGAGGAAATTGCGTCGTTTGGGAATAACTTATTGAGTAGGGTGCGTCAGATAGAAGAAATCTGTTTTTTGTCAAAATATCCTCTCTGACGCACCCTACAAGAGATAAAATTCACTAGAGTTTAGATATAAGAATTACTCAATTACCGTGAAAACCGATACAATTTTCTATAGCCTATTTCAAGCATTTCCTAGCATCTTTTTTGAACTAATTAATAATTCTCCCACAGAAGCAGATGTTTATGAATTTACCTCTCGTGAAGTTAAACAACTGGCTTTTCGTTTAGACGGTTTATTTTTACCAACCACCAAAGATCCTAAAAAACCATTTTACATTGTCGAGGTTCAATTTCAACCCGATGATAATTTATATTATCGTCTCTTTGCAGAGCTTTTTCTCTACCTGCGACAATACAAAACTCCTCATCCTTGGCAAGCTGTCATCATCTATCCTAGTCGTAATATAGAAAGAGAACAGAATTTACAATTTGGCGAAATCTTGCTACTTGAGCGAGTTACACGCATTTATTTAGATGAGTTGGGAGAGAGTTCTTTAGGGGTGGGAGTTGTTAAACTGGTAATAGAAACAGAGAAAGCTGCACCAGCATTAGCAAGACGCTTAATCGCACAAGCAAACCAACAACTAACTGATACCAAAATCAAACAGGATTTAATTAAGCTGATTGAGACAATTATCGTCTACAAATTACCCAAAAAAAGCAGAGAGGAGATTGAAGCTATGTTAGGTTTAAGTGAGTTGAAACAAACCAGAGTTTATCAAGAAGCTTTAGAAGAAGGTAAACAAGAAGGTGAAGCTGAAGCAACCAGGAAGTTTACTTTAAAATTGTTACGAACTGGCATGAATTTACAACAAATTGCTGAACTTACGGAATTATCTCTTCAGCAAATTCAGGCTTTACAAAAAGAAATTCAAGAATCATAGTTTTAATTAGAACTTGCTGATAGCGTGGCGGATGATTATTGCATCGTCACGCAAGCTATAACTATCTAAAATTAACAACATCCCCCACCATCGTAATACCATGTAGAATCAGTAATTATAATTTCTTCAGGATTTACAACTGCTAAATTTCTAGCTGTTTTATCACAAACTACTGCGGGAATTCCTCTTTGTAAAATATGCCCATTCTTATCATCAAAAAATATTTCCTTACCTGCATAAATCGCTGTTTTACCAGTAAAAATACAAGCACCGTCCGCGGGAATTTCCACTTTAAAAGCCACAGAATCTAGACTTTCTAAAAGTAGATTTTCTTCTAATTGATAATTGTGTTTATCTAATAAGCGATAAGGACGACGAGCGCGAATTTCAATTTGTCCAAAACCAGCATTAATAATTAAGTTAGTATACTCTTGATATGTAAGTGCGCCAGATAAACACAAAGCGCGTAAATGTTCATTTTGTTGTAAATGAGCAGGAATTGGACTTGTTGCAATCGGGTCACTCATCTGCAAGCGTCCACCTGGTTTCAATACCCGATATGCTTCCTTTAAAGCACGAGTTAAATCTGCTGGTTCAAAAATATTAAACAGGCAATTTTGCGCTACTACATCTACAGAAGCATCCGCAACAGGTAAATTAAAAGCATCTCCCGGACGAATTTCGACAAAGCTAGGATCAAACCAGGGGTTTTCCGTTGCAGCAAGTTGTAAATTACGGGTTGCAGCTTCTCTCATAGCTTCCACAGGTTCGACAGCAATAATCGCACCGGGACGACGAGAAAAATAAGCAAATTGCAAGGCTTCTAAACCTCCACCGACACCAACATATAAAACTGTGGGTTCATTACTGAGTTCATTGTGATGAACTGTAGTTCCACAACCATAGTTCATTTCCTGCATAGCTAGAGGAATTTTCAGTCCTGGTAGTTGTAAAGGTGTACTTTGGACACAACAAAGACCTATTTCTGGTGTTTGGGCAACTTGGCTGTAAAATTGGGCTGCGGTTTCTAAATAGGTCATAATCTCAAATTAGGGTTTATGGCTTGACTTTTGTGGTCAAAAAGAGTATTATACATGACTAATAGAAGGGGAGTAGCTGCTGACAGTAAATTAAAATTTTCTGTTCAGTATATCTAAGTCAACATACTGGTGATGAGCCTGGTTTAGATAGCGAATAAATAAAGTATTTGAAAGCGAGACCTTCACTGACTACACATTTAACTATGTGGAGTTCAGTGAGGTTTGATTGCTCTCATTGATACTCCACACAGGTAAAAAATCCTTTAGGAGTTTGAGAGAGTGCTAACAGCTTTTACCGCAGGTTTATTACTAATTACCATTTCCGAACTAGGCGATAAAACATTTTTTATTGCTGTGATTCTGTCCATGCACCACCCCCGGCGCTTGGTATTCACTGGTGTAGTAGCTGCTTTAGCGGCTATGACTGTCTTATCAGTTGCATTTGGACAGGTAGTATCTTTTTTACCAAAACAAATTATTCATTACACCGAAATAGTTTTGTTTATTGCCTTTGGTTTGAAGTTAATTTATGATGCCAATAAAATGGCTGTATCTGCTACCGAGGAAGTCGCAGAAGAGGCACAAGAGGCGGTAGAAAAAGCAGATTTAAATAACTCCCAGCAAAAAACTGTTTGGTCAATTTTACTGAAATCCTTCGTATTAACATTTATAGCAGAATGGGGCGATCGCACACAAATAGCCACCATAGCCCTAGCTGCTGGAAATAACCCCATTGGTGTCACCGCTGGTGCAATATTAGGACACGCAATTTGTGCAGCGATCGCCGTCATCGGTGGTAGATTAATAGCAGGTAAAATTTCCGAACGGCAAATTACCTTTATCGGCGGCTTCCTATTTATCATCTTCGGCATAGTCGCCGCCATAGAAGGACAATAAATTTAACATCGTAGGGGCGCAGGGCCTGCGCCCTCATCCTGCGCCCTCATCCTGATTCTACCCTCCAAACCCTTACGGAGTGACCGTAGGTGAAGGCGTAGCTGATGCCGTAGGAGTAGGCTCAGAAACCGCTCCAGCCCTATTGATTTCGTCCTTATACTGAGCCGGTGCTAAAGCCGTCGCACTATCAAATAAAGGTTTTGCTTCATCAAGCTTACCTTGTTGTTTAAACAGCATAGCCTTTGCTAAAACGGGGCGAAAATCTTGAGAATCTTTCTTAATTGCTTGATCATAAGCAGAAATAGCCAAAGTATCATTCTTTTGAAAAGCGTAGACACTACCCAAAAGCACTTGGACAGCAACCACATCCACGCTTCCCGGCTGAATAGTATTAGCTTGAGTAGCAGCAGCCAAACTTTCCTGCAACAAGCCAATAGCTGCTTCTGGACGCTTTTCACTTAATTGCAAATTCACCATCCCCTGCAAAGCCTTTAAATCGCCCGGTTTTGTAGTTAAAATAGTCCGGTAAGTTTGAGCAGCCCCCTCCTTATCGCCAATTTGTTGTTTAGCTTGTGCTAATAAAACCCCATACTCTGACTGTTGGGGATTGAGTTTAGCGAGTTTTTCCAAAGGTTCAATCACAGCTTGAATATCCGCTGGTTTCACTTCCCCTTGGCTCTTTTGACTCAATAACTGTAAACGTGCTTGTAAAAGTCCCTTGAGTGCAGTTTGATTTTCTGTATCTTTCTGTAAAACTAATTCATAACCCCGAACTTGATCTTCCAGTTTTGACTTTTGCTCCGATGAAGATATTTTAGGGTCAGCAGTGGGCTGATTTTGTGGTGATGATTGGGGTTTATTAATCGCTGTAAGGATGGGTATAATAGAAACCCCTACAAAAGCAACAACAGCGAAAGCTAACACTACCCTAACTATCCAGCGATTACGCGATTCAGACACAATATTATTCTGCTCCTCAATGGTAATGAAATTAATGGCAAAGTTAAAAATTTCCAAAACTTTGCGGAATACGGTCATTTGTCTGTGAATTTTATAACAAATAAATATCTATCCTGCTAAAGTAAGTGATGACTTTAGGAAGACCCGTCCGAATTATCGCTATGCTATGCTTCCGATAGCGTAGCTTGGCGTAAGCCATAACTGGATTAAAGCCGCTAAATTGCACATTTAGTGTATAAATGTGGGATTCTGCGTTTTGATTTTCGTACAGAGTATTAAGCGAGTAGCCAGATTAAAAAGAAATATACTTTAATCAGCTACACACTGGCTCTTTTCCTTTGTCTTTATTAAATCCCACAATGGGGTATGTCTTGTGCCGCAAGGAGTTTTTATGAATTCCGACCTGATGCCGTCTTCTGAATCCGCAAATTTCACAGCCTCTAACCAAGGCATAAAAGAGATTGAATCCCCTGTTAGTGCTAATACATTAGCAGACCAATCCTCTAAACTGGAAAGTTCTCTCACTGACTCTAGCAAACCTGACTCTAATGGACATTTGGCTAATCGAGAACAACCAATTCCACCTCCTAGCGAACCGACTCAATACCGAGCTATTGGGTTAATTCGCGGGTGTTACCATGCTAGTGATGAACAGTTTACCCAAGGAACATTAATCACAAAAGATGGGGTTGAACTTAATGCCGTCCTCTTAGGTCGGATTATGAGTTTAGTCAAAAATCACTTAGACCTAGAAACAGAACATCTATGGGTAGTTTATCCCCGCACTAGACAAGAAAATGACGCATTGCACCTGCAAATTGTTGGTGTTTGGGAACCAGAAAATCTGGCCAAATATGAACTAGATGAAGCTGGTACAGATTCGACAGCAGTTTCTAATAACGGTAGTGTAGCGTTAAGCATTAATCCAAAACCCTCATCAGCAGTTCCTGATGGTGGTTTTTCTGTGCGTGGTGAGGTAGTTTACCAGTCCTTTGACGAAAAGAGTTTGGTTGTGAAAATCAAACAAGCTCCCCGTAAACCTACTGATAAAGCTAAATATTTTAAGTTGAAACTCAAGGGCGTATTAACCACCAAAGCTGTGGGTAAGTTCTGGGACTTCAATGTTAAACGGGAGGCTGACGCATTAGTAATAGTTAATGCCGAAGCGATCGCCGATTTACCCAAAAAACGCCGACCACCCTTCAAAGGAGCGCCTCGTGGTGCCGGTGGTGGTGGTAGAAAGCCATTCCCTCCTAGACGCAATGGAGAAGCCCCACGTCCCATTAGAAAGACAGCAGGTGATGCCACCACAGTCATCACCAAACCTGTGCCAAAAACCCCCACTCCTAAGCCAGTAAAAAAGCCTAAACCTGGGGATTAGGTAATTGGTGATTGGTGATTGGTAATTGGTGATTGGTGATTGGTAAAAAAGATTACCCAGTCCCCAGTCCCCAGTCCCCAGTCCCCAGTCCCCAATCTTAAAATTCCGTCCAACGGTCTTGAGGTAAAAAAGAACGCTCCATAGGAATTGGGGCTACTGGTTCAGTGAGAGTAAATTTCCCTTCAGTAATCCATTGCTTTAACTCTTGGGCTACTTGTCGGGAAAGAAACAAACTAGCTAAAGAGGCTACTCGTACAGTCCTGCCTTCAATAGTGATACGTCCAGATTTAAGTTGAGCGTAACTCACTAAACCGAAAGTAGGACGGACACGACGAGGAATTGAAAAATCTACAATTGGTGCTACTAAGTCTTTGTCTTGGACAGCACAGCGTTCTACCACACCAGTATTTAAAACTGGCAGTGGTACACCTACACCCATCATTAAAGATGGTCCATAGCTTTTAAAATAACAACCTCGTATCCATCGCGCGTCCATTTGTTTAGCATCACCAATTAACGCTAAAGTTGCCGATGGTCCGATAGGTGTCCGATTTTCTAAACGCTTTTGCAAGGGAAAATGTTGTGTCCCTTCCCAAGCTACATAACCAATACCCCCAGCGAGAAAAATCCTCGTCCCAATCCCCACAAGTTGTAAATCGGGATCATTGAGGAGGGGTGACAGTGAACCAGGGTTAGAATAGACTGCATTCCCCACACGGGGTTGCAATGGTCCTAAGTAGGTATGCAGTGGGCGATCGCCTCCATTCACCCCAACAATAAAATTTTGATAAAGATTGCGCGGATTAAATAAATAAAACTGATTGATAGTGTCACGGGTAACAGTGGTTTCAAATGTGGCTCTAGGGTAACAATCGGTAACTTGTCCCATAGCGCGAACTTGGATAGATTTACCGGCAATTAAATCCTCAATTACATGACCACCACCACGTTCTCGCACTTCTTCCCCATCTAGGGAATCAACTGGACAACTAGCACCCAAGTATAAATCTACCGCCCCAAAACCAGCATAAGCTGGAACTCCGTCCAACCAGCAACGCCGAATTTTAATCGGTGGGTCAGTATGTCCTAAGTTAATAATTGCACCACTTGATTCCATCGGCTCAAATGTGCCAGTGGTAATTACATCTACTTCTTTAGCGGTTTTAGCAACACCAATTTCAGCAACTCGCGCTTTTAATTCTTCAGCAGTCCAGACTACCGCCCGTTTTCGGCTGATTTTCTCATTAATTTCCGCAATTGTTCGCATTTTAAATTTATTTGAAGGACTATCGGTACACTGGGGGCGTTGACGATAGCCTGCGTAACGACGAGGGAGTAATTTTTAAGACCGTATTCTAAACGGAAAAGTGTCAATCCTCTACCCTGAGTTTAACGGAATCAGCATGGGAAGGTAAACCCTCCGTAGTTGCTAAGATGTCAATGGCAGATGCCACTTTTTCCAAAGCAGTTTGTGAGTATTGGATAATACTTGAGTGTTTTAAAAATGTTTCTACCCCTAAAGCGGAAGCATAACGGGCAGCACCAGAAGTAGGTAAGGTATGGTTAGGACCGGCTAAATAGTCGCCTACAGCTTCAGGTGTGGAACTACCCAGGAATATTGCCCCAGCATGGCGAATCTGGTTAATTAAAGCCCAAGGATCGGCAACTTCTAATTCTAAGTGTTCTGGTGCAAATTCGTTGGAAAGTTCGGCTGCTGCGGCTAGGGATTCTACCACCACAATTAAACCATAATGGGCGATCGCCTTTTCCGTATCTATCCGCCGTGGGTGATCTACCAATTGTCTTTCCACCGCCATTTGCACTTTTTTCGCCAACCCCGCATCCGTTGTCAGCAAAATCGCTGCGGCCATCGGATCATGCTCTGCTTGGGCTAATAAGTCCGCCGCCACATAAGCAGGATTAGCTGTTTCATCAGCAATTACCAGCACTTCGCTAGGACCTGCTAAAGAATCAATGCCCACAGTTCCGTAAACTAACTTTTTAGCCAAGGTGACATAAATATTACCAGGTCCGGTAATCACATTGACTTTGGGGATAGTTTCCGTGCCATAGGCTAAAGCTGCGATGGCTTGAGCGCCCCCCACACGGTAAATTTCCTGAACTCCTGCTTCTTGGGCCGCTACCAAAACCGCAGGATTCACCATTTTACCGCCTCTAACTGGTGTCACCATCACTACACGAGGGACACCTGCCACTTTTGCGGGAATGGCATTCATTAACACTGTACTGGGATAACAAGCCCGACCGCCTGGTATATATAAACCTGCTCGATCTACTGGGGTGTAGCGTTTGCCTAAAACTACTTGATCATCGCCAAACTGTACCCAGCTTTTGGGGATACGCTGACTGTGAAAAGCCTCTATTTTTTGGCAAGCTAGTCGAATCGCCTGGAGCAAATCCTTGGATACCTGTTGGTAGGCTGCATCCAGTTCTGATCCTGTTACCTTGAGTTCTTCTGCTTTCAGAATTTGGTGATCAAATTCGGCTGTATAATGTAGTACAGCCTTGTCGCCTTGGCGCTTCACCGCTTGCAACACTTCGCGGACTGTTGCTTCTTTATGAAGTACCTGTTCATCCTGGGTGCGATCGCAGATTCGTTGAAGTTCTGATCTAACGTCTGCCTGCTGAGTAATAATTCGCAGCATGGAATAATGACAATACCAAATTTTACAATATTCGCAAAACAAGAACTACTTGGGCTTTTTACCGGCTACGACAACATCGCGTTAGTAGAACAACCATTCAAAATAGCTAAAAAGCCTAAAATATCAGCTTTTTGACTTTTGACTTTTAACTTTCGACTTTCGTTTTGCCGTGTTAGGGGATCAAGCTGAATGTAATTCTCTTCTCTAGCTTAACCTGGATTTTTTTGATACTACTTTATAAAATTCAGACAGCCTGAGAAATTTAATATTCCAGAAGTCTGAATTTGGGGAACTGATCTGGTTTCTTTGTCAGTAAATCATTTTAATCTATTTTTTCAGTCCCAGGCATCAGCTTTTCCGCCCAAATAAAATATTTTTTTTCAGAAACTATCACATTAGCGAAAATAATGCTATATTTATTAAACCTAGTAGTGTGTGTACATAATTAATAGTCTTTTTTGGAATTACTGTGGCGAATACAAAGTCTGCTCTTAAACGCGCACAAATCGCAGAACGTAACCGACTGCGTAATAAAGCATATAAATCAGCCGTGAGAACGCTGATGAAAAAATACTTTAGTTCTGTGGAAGCTTGTGCTGCTAACCCGACAACAGAACTCAAGCAGGAAGTGGAAGCGAGAATGTCAGAAGCTTACAGCAAAATTGATAAAGCTGTAAAAACTGGCGTGCTGCATCCCAACAATGGAGCCAGAAAAAAGTCAAGATTGGCTCATAAACACAAAACCCTTACCGCTTAGTCAATAGTTCAGTGGTCAAGAGATTTTGGATTTTGGATTTACGATTTTGGATTTACTTCTACCCTCAAGTGTGGAGACTGATGATTTTAGATTGGTGATTTTGGATTAATTCCGCTCTCTCATGGCGGATCTTGTCCCAAAAATTCTCAATCCAAAATCTAAAATCCAAAATCTAAAATTTTTCACCAACAAGCCATGCAACTTATAGATACCCACGTACACATTAACTTTGACATCTTTCAGCCAGATTTAGCAGCCGTGCGTTCTCGGTGGCAAGAAGCAGGAGTAGTGCGATTAGTCCACTCCTGTGTTCACCCCCAGGAATTTGCGAGCATTCAAGCTATAGCAGAGCAGTTTCCTGAACTTAGTTTTGCTGTAGGGCTGCATCCTCTAGATGCTAATAAATGGGATCAGCAAACAGCTACCCAAATCAAGTCTTTAGCCAGTTCTCATTCCCAAGTGGTAGCCATTGGGGAAATGGGGTTGGATTTTTACAAAGCAGATAACTATGAGCATCAACATCAAGTATTTGCATCACAATTAGCGATCGCTTGTGAACTCAATTTACCAGTGATCATCCATTGTCGTGATGCTGCACCTGCTGTCAGAGACGTACTGCAAAAATGGCGGGACTTGCATGGAGAAAGAGTACGGGGTGTCATGCACTGCTGGGGAGGGACACCAGAAGAAACTCAATGGTTTCTGGATTTAGGTTTCTATATTAGCTTCAGCGGCACTGTTACCTTCAAGAATGCTCAAACTATTCAAGCGAGCGCGGCTATGGTGGACAGCGATCGCTTGCTGATAGAAACAGATTGTCCATTTCTGTCACCCGTACCTAAACGAGGTGAAAAACGCAATGAACCAGCCTATGTTCGCTATGTAGCGGAAGCACTAGCAAAACTACGAGCCGAAACAATAGAAGAAATTGCCCAGAAAACCACCCAAAATGCCTGTAGATTATTCGGTCTATCATTATAAATGATCATCAAATCTTTAGCATTAGCAATGATTTAACTTATAAGATCCAAACGGAGGATAAAAATGTGCTAAAATTAATCCCTCCAAAACATTTAGGTCAAGCCATAATGGTAAAGGAAGGATAATAATTCCTAAAGCTCAATTTGTGCTGTTATCAACCCGATATTAGCCAGTTTGAGAGTTTGTGGTTTTAGCCCGCTTAATCAATCGAAGCGACCCAGATCTAAAATCCAACATTGTCTGCCCATCCACTTAAATCTCTACAAACGGATGCTCTCAATAGATCACAAGCATTGGCAACCAAGGTTTCACTGGAAAAAACTTGAAAAGGTAGAAACGGCAATCCTTTGGTATATCAAACCTATAGAAAATCGTTAAAAGTAATTGTCCACCCCAGACAATCATAGCAATATCAAATCCATAGTGCAGCCTTAAACACAACGTTGCCCTATCGAATCCTACTCCGGTTTCAGTCCCCAGTTTTGGGAATCCACAACCAGGACCAAGTGTGAGGTGTAAAAGGTGAAAAAGTGTGAAGTAGAAAGAAATTTTAGGGCTAACGCGACTGTTGCGCTATCAGTCAAAAATCTAGCAGCCAACTATTGTCAAGCTTATGGACTTCATACCTTTGGACTCATATTCTAGCACAAAGCCTTCATGGCAGACTCGCAGCTATGGCTGCGCCACGCAAGCTATCGGCTTCCTTTAAAGTTTAACCAGGTTGATAAAGGTAAAGGCATGACTAACGACGACAAATACATGGAATCCGCCTTTCTGTTACCCGACTTGATTGAAATTCAGCGTTCTAGTTTTCGCTGGTTTCTAGAAGAAGGGCTAATAGAAGAACTGAATTCTTTTAGTCCAATTACAGACTACACTGGCAAATTAGAACTGCACTTTTTAGGTAATAACTATAAACTCAAAGAACCTAAATACAGCGTTGAAGAATCCAAGCGGAGAGACAGCACCTATGCAGTGCAAATGTATGTTCCTACCCGTCTACTGAACAAAGAAACAGGAGACATTAAAGAACAAGAAGTATTCATTGGTGATCTGCCCTTGATGACAGATAGAGGCACATTTATCATTAATGGAGCCGAGCGTGTCATTGTCAATCAGATTGTGCGATCGCCTGGAGTCTACTATAAATCAGAAATTGATAAAAACGGAAGACGTACCTATTCCGCCAGCTTAATTCCTAACCGGGGCGCATGGCTCAAATTTGAAACAGATCGTAATGACCTAGTTTGGGTACGGATAGATAAAACCCGGAAACTATCAGCCCAGGTACTTCTGAAAGCACTGGGATTATCCGACAACGAAATTTTTGATGCCCTGCGCCATCCAGAATACTTCCAAAAAACCATAGAAAAAGAAGGGCAATTTTCCGAAGAAGAAGCCCTAATGGAATTATATCGAAAACTTCGTCCCGGTGAACCACCTACAGTTTTAGGCGGACAACAGCTTTTAGACTCCCGCTTCTTTGATCCTAAACGCTATGACCTGGGAAAAGTTGGTCGTTATAAACTCAACAAAAAACTTCGTCTTTCCGCCCCCGACACCATGCGCGTCCTTACCCCTGGGGACATTCTCGCTGCCATTGATTACCTCATTAACCTAGAATACGATATCGGTAGTATTGATGACATTGATCACCTCGGAAATCGCCGAGTCAGAAGCGTTGGGGAATTACTGCAAAACCAAGTCAGAGTAGGGTTGAACCGCCTAGAAAGAATTATTCGAGAACGGATGACCGTATCCGATGCCGAAGTTCTGACTCCCGCATCCCTAGTTAACCCCAAACCCTTAGTAGCAGCCATCAAAGAATTCTTTGGTTCAAGCCAACTAAGTCAATTCATGGATCAAACCAACCCCCTAGCGGAATTGACCCATAAACGCCGCCTCAGTGCCTTGGGTCCAGGTGGTCTAACCAGAGAAAGAGCCGGGTTTGCAGTTCGAGATATTCACCCCAGCCACTACGGACGGATTTGTCCCATCGAAACACCAGAAGGACCAAACGCCGGACTCATTGGTTCATTAGCTACCCATGCCCGTGTTAACCTCTACGGTTTTCTAGAAACACCCTTTAGACCAGTAGAAAACGGCAAAGTCTTATTCGATGTTCCGCCCGTCTACATGACAGCAGACGAAGAAGACGACCTCCGCACAGCCACCGGTGACGTTCCCCTAGATGAAAACGGTTACATCAAAGGACCACAAGTACCAGTTCGCTATCGCCAAGATTGGACAACCACCGGACCTGAACAAGTAGATTACGTGGCAGTTTCTCCAGTACAGATAGTCTCAGTAGCTACCAGCATGATTCCTTTCTTGGAACATGACGACGCTAACCGAGCGCTGATGGGTTCTAATATGCAACGCCAAGCTGTACCCCTGTTAAAACCAGAACGCCCCTTAGTGGGAACAGGTTTAGAAGCCCAAGCGGCAAGAGACTCCGGGATGGTGATAGTTTCCCGCACCGATGGCGATGTAGTCTATGTTGATGCCACAGAAATTCGTGTCCGCGCCAGTGGTCAGTTGTCAGCAGCCAGTGGTAGCCAAGTTATTGAAAAAGGCCAAGAACTTAAATACAAACTTTCCAAATACCAACGTTCTAACCAAGATACCTGCTTAAATCAGAAACCATTGGTGAGAATCGGCGAAAAAGTCGTTGCCGGTCAGGTATTGGCAGATGGTTCCTCTACAGAAGGTGGAGAACTGGCATTAGGACAAAACATCGTTGTCGCCTATATGCCTTGGGAAGGTTACAACTACGAGGATGCGATTCTCATTTCCGAGCGCTTGGTGCAGGAAGATGTTTATACCTCAATCCACATCGAAAAATACGAAATCGAGGCGCGACAAACTAAACTCGGACCCGAAGAAATCACCAGAGAAATTCCCAACGTCGGTGAAGATGCCCTCAGACAATTAGATGAACAAGGGATTATTCGGATTGGGGCATGGGTAGATGCTGGAGATATTCTCGTTGGTAAAGTCACTCCCAAAGGTGAATCAGACCAACCCCCAGAAGAAAAACTGCTCCGGGCTATCTTTGGTGAAAAAGCCCGCGATGTCCGCGACAACTCTCTGCGAGTTCCCAATGGTGAAAAAGGTCGGGTAGTTGATGTCCGGTTATTCACCCGTGAACAAGGTGATGAACTGCCACCAGGGGCAAATATGGTGGTTCGGGTTTATGTAGCTCAAAAGCGCAAAATCCAAGTGGGTGACAAAATGGCAGGGAGACATGGTAACAAAGGGATCATTTCCCGGATTTTGCCTGCTGAAGATATGCCCTATTTAGCCGATGGTTCACCCGTAGATATTGTTCTTAATCCTTTGGGTGTACCTAGCCGGATGAACGTCGGTCAGGTGTTTGAATGTTTGCTAGGTTGGGCTGGTCATAATTTGGGAGTCAGGTTCAAAATTACTCCTTTCGACGAAATGTACGGGGAAGAAACTTCCCGTCGCCTAGTTCACGGCAAACTCCAAGAAGCCAGAGACGAAACTGCTAAGGATTGGGTATATAACCCCGACAATGCGGGGAAAATCATGGTCTATGACGGTCGCACGGGCGAACCCTTTGACCGGGCTATTACTGTCGGTGTTGCCTATATGCTCAAACTCGTGCATTTGGTTGATGACAAGATTCACGCTCGTTCTACAGGTCCCTACTCTTTGGTGACTCAGCAACCTTTGGGTGGTAAGGCTCAACAGGGTGGGCAAAGATTTGGAGAAATGGAAGTTTGGGCATTGGAGGCTTTCGGTGCTGCTTATACCTTGCAGGAGTTGTTAACAGTTAAGTCCGATGATATGCAGGGACGGAATGAGGCTCTGAATGCCATTGTCAAAGGCAAAGCTATTCCCCGTCCTGGTACTCCTGAATCCTTCAAGGTATTGATGCGCGAGTTGCAGTCTTTGGGCTTAGATATTGCGGTGCATAAGGTAGAAACTCAAGCAGATGGTAGTTCTTTGGATGTGGAGGTAGACCTGATGGCAGATCAAGCTGCTCGACGGACACCACCTAGACCCACCTATGAGTCGCTTTCCCGTGAATCTTTGGAAGGAGATGATTAGTGAGGCAGGGGAGGTAGGGGAGGTAGGGGAGGT
>NZ_LJOU01000176.1:0-5873 GCF_001672085.1 Anabaena sp. AL93
CTTTTGGAGGATTTAGAATGGTTGGTTTATTTACGCCGTTTTGTACTAGAGGCAGGATAAATCCTGCATTGATTTTAATCCATATTCGTGATACAACTATATTGTCACTAAAGACATAAAAAGCTACCGAGGGACTCTCGGAAAGTTACGCTTGTCAGATATGATTTCGCCCGCCAGGGCCAACGAAATCAGGGCAAGAACCCAAATATTTAAGGCAGTGCCTGAAACTGGGATAACTGAGGGATATAGACTGAAACTCTCTATAGAATCTCCGCGTCTTTAGACCGGAGAGTGTCAAGCTACGCTAAGTAATTGGACAAGAATATTGACAGTCATTGCGATCGCAGGGAAGCAATCACAACCCTGGCAATTGCTTCATTTCACTTCGTTCCATATGGCTAACGCCAGGCAATGATTACGCAATAACATTGTATAATTAATTCTGTCTCACTACTTATCAGCAAATCTTAACTATACTTTTTATTTGTCAAATTACAAAATTACCTACTATAATAAAAGTGTGAAGTGCATGGGGCTTTAACGGTTTCGACAGGTTGGCGAAAGCTACTCTGTGATTCAGGTCGAGAGCGAGTCATCTCTCGGAAATCAAAGACTCAAAAAAAAAGTAAATGCGAACAATATCGTAAAATTTGCTCGTCGGGAAGCTCTAGTAGCTGCCTAAGAAACCTCTTTTAGGTTCGAGCGTCTTTAATTTGACTCCGTTAAGGATTAAAGACCTAACCCCCAACGGATGCTCCAACAAGCGTTCTCTGGTTGGCTTGAAGGCTAAGATTAAATCAGAGCATCCTACGTTCGGGATAATGAACGATTCCCGCCTTGAGGGTCAGAAAGGCTAAACCTGTGAACGAGTGGAGGGTTAATACCCAATTTGGACATGGGTTCGACTCCCATAAGCTCCATTTTCAATTTTCAATAATTATTTAGCCCGCTAAAAACTTTGATGTTAGGCGGGCTTTTTGCTATCTGGGGGATTTCTTGACACGGTTATCCCGTTCCCAATTTATTTATTGGTACGGGATGGTGCTGATAGTTAGGCTGACTTTAAAGCATCCCGCTTTTTGCGATCTGCTGTCAAAATATCTGCCATGACTATGAGTGCTTGCGCCATTTTTTCCAGGTTGGAACTGTATAGTTCTAAATCTTTGATGAGTTTATCTTCAGAGATATTTAACCCGTTAGCGATCGCTTTGAGTGCTTCACTCTTTTGTTTATCATCTTTGATCAGTTCAGGATCTGACTGTACCAATAATGCAAATAAACCAACACCAAATAAGCGACTGTATTTAAAGTTGGAATTGGTAGCCACTGCTTCTAATTGCTGCTGCAAGTCCCCATCTTGATCTAGGGAATTTGCCCGACTCAAACCAGCAATCAAATCCTTAACTGGTAAACTGACAGCTAAAGCTTGCAATCTGGAGGCATCTTGTCGGTAACCCTGGGGATCTTGTTCCACAGCTTGACAAATTGCTCGGAAAATTGATTCTTTATCCTGTTCTGGTTGGTAGCCGTCCATGAAGCTGTCAAAAGTGGTGACAACGCCCAAGGCATAAATGGCATTGTAGCTAAAATCAACATTGACTGATAGCAGGTGCATTTCTACCATCAACTCTTCCACTACCCGGCGGTAAATAGTGTTAATTGGCCTGGTATGAAGGGTGTAAAAGGTTCTTTTTGTATCAGATACTGTACGGACGTTATTCACAAAGAAAATTTTAGTAAAGACGTATTCCTCTTCTCTAGTATGAACTAATCAGACCTAATTCGTGAAAGTCATTCAATTTTAGATTTTAGATTTTGGATTTTCCGATAAATCCTATTGACTCGCCAAAATCCGGGGTGAAGTCTTTAAAACCTGTTCTTCGGTATCAAAAATTTCAAATACTGTATCCATCATTGTAACTTCAAACACAAGTTTAGCTTCCGAATGAAGATTACAAATCCGAAAACTGCCACTAATTTTATCAGCTTCACGCATCCCGGCTAATAAAGAGGTCAACCCGGAACTATCAATAAAATTTACTTGTCCTAGATTGACAACAACATGAGGACTGTGTTTAGAAATACATTCCTGTAGCTTGAGACGAAATTGCCAAGCAGTAGTAATATCTAAACGACCAGCAGGTGTTAATACCATGACGGTATGACCGTCTTCAGTTGTACAGGTTTTTTGAGCTATATTAATCATTGAACCGATGCTTTTTTACTAATATTTGCTAATCAAAAGGCTCAATGTAAGGCAGTATCAACTTATATCCAGAATATCAAATCTACTTGTTAGTGTAACTTGCTGTCATGGTGGTTAACAAAAATAACTGGAGATTGGGAACTGGGTATGGGGAAACATATTTTATTTTTTACTTCCTTGCTATTACCCATTACCCATTACCCATTACCCATTGCTCATTCCTGACTTGGTTTCCAGTTTATCCAATCTTGAGGTTTTAGGAAAGTCTCATACAACTGGGCTTCAGGAGTATTAGGTTCTGGTTTGTAGCCATATTCCCAACGAACTAAAGGTGGTAGAGACATGAGAATTGATTCTGTGCGACCGTTGGTTTGGAGTCCAAAAATTGTTCCCCGGTCATAAACCAAGTTAAATTCTACATATCTACCACGACGGTATAATTGGAAATTGCGTTGGCGATCGCCATATTCCATCCCATGTCGGCGTTCCGCAATTGGCACATAAGCAGGTAAAAATGCCCCAGCACAGTCTTGAACTAAAGCAAATATATCTTCCCAACTCCGCGACGGTAATTCACCTACCTGATTGCTATAAATCGCTGCTTCCCCATTGGGATCTGGACCGCGATAGATAGAACCTTGACCATCTTGGTAATCCAAAAATAACCCACCAATTCCCCGTGTTTCATCTCGATGTTTCAGATAAAAATATTCATCACACCAGCGCTTAAACACAGGATAATATTCAGGATGGTGTTGATCACAAGCTTGTTTAAAAGTGTTATGAAAATGTTGTGCATCTTCAGCAAAAGGGTAATAAGGTGTTAAGTCTGCACCGCCACCAAACCACCAAACTGGACCTGCTTCAAAATAGCGGTAATTTAAATGGACTGTAGGTACATAAGGATTGCGTGGATGCAATACTAAGGAAGTCCCCGTTGCATAAAAGCCATGTCCTGTAGCTTCTGGCCGTTGGGCTAAAATCGAAGGAGGTAAATGAGAACCCCAAACTTCAGAGAAATTTACACCTGCTTGTTCAAAAATTGCTCCGTCACGCAGTACACGCGATCGCCCCCCACCCCCTTCTGGACGCTGCCAACTATCTTCCTGAAACTTCCCCAGACCATCTAATTTCTCTAAACCTTGGGTAATTTCATCCTGCAAATTTTGCATAAACTGGCTGACTCTAGCCTGAGCATTAACTCCAGGGAGAAGATCAGATGATTCTTTTGTGATAGTGGGGGTTTGCGAGTTGGTTAACATAGATTCCCGAACCTAAAATTACAATTTCCAAAACAATTACAAATTTTTGTTGTCAAAACTTGTCAGCAGCGAGAGTCACAAATCCGGCTTAATTTGCCAAATACAGTCTTTTATTATACGCCAAAACACAACCGTTCAAAACGCCTTCAAATCTCCATTGGCACGGAATTTACTCCAATTCACACATATCACATCTGAAGACCCTTTTTCACAGTTGTAGAAATAATCTTATTATTCATTCTACAAATTTTCTCTTCCCCACAAGCTTCTTGAATGAAAACTTAACGGTCTTTACCTGTTCACGTTTCAACATTAAAGAACATTTTTAATTTGACTATAATATGATTAATTAAGATTTAACAAGGTTAACTAAAATAAAGAGCAAAGTTAATTAAATAGGGTTTGCTGATAGCGTAGCGTTAGCCATACTCCTGAATGGGCGCAGGCCCTGCGCCCCTACCTCCTGATAGCGCAGCGTGGCGTTAGCCCTCACAGATAACTCATTCAGCAAACCCTAAATAAAAGATTTGAATTTGATGTGGGGTGCGGAATGTGGGATATAAAATAAAAGCACTGGTTTTACCAGTGCTTAACTGCATAATCAGTACAAATTGTCAAGTTATTTAAGGATTGGATTTTTTTAACTTTTGTTTTTTCCGGCGTTTTTCTGTAATGGCTACACCATGTTCTACTGGATAACCAACTACAGGAATTACCTGATATTTTCTGTCTTCTTCTAAATTTTTAAGTTCTGTGTAATCAACCCAGTGAATACAATCAACAGGACAGGTATCTATGGCTTCTTGAACTACCTCTTCTATGTCTCCATCTTGACGGATGACGCGCGATCGCCCATAATCTTCCTCAATAAAAAAAGTATTTCGGGCAACATGGGCGCAGTGCTTACAACCGATACAGGTAATTTCATCCACATAAACGCCTTTTTGCCGCACCAATCCACCTAATTCCGGTTCTAAACCAGAACGTTCAGGGACATCTCGGAGAAAACTCCCTAATTCTGGTTCTAAGCCGGAACGATTATATTCCTCTGCTTGTGGCGACGGCTGCAAATTAGACATTACGCACTCCAGCGTTGTACTACTAGACGAATAGAACCATCTTCCTGTTGCTGTTGTTCTGCCACTTGGAAGCCAACTTTAGTGGTTTCTTTGACTATTGTTTGATAAGCATAACGTTGAGTTACTTGACGGACAAACCCGTCCACAGATAGATTTTGTTGCCAATATTGTAAATCTGCAACTAATTCGTATTCTTGACCATTCCATCTGAAACCGATGTCATAGCCGTTTTGCTGTTCAATAGTTACTTCGGCTGCATGAGTTTGACCACGATAACCACGCACCTCACAAGGTCCAGGTTTCCAGTCTATTCCCAAATCGGAAAGGGCATCTTTCAAGGATTCTAGATTACGGATTTGTGTTTTAATTTGGCTAAAGTGTGACATAGTGGTTTGTAATCAATGAACATTAACTAGTTGGAAAACTTACCATTCGCTGTGGGCGGTTTGTGTATTCGCCACACTATTTTGCTGCGGGTTAGTGGCGAAAAACTCTGAGGTTGGTTCATTACTCAACACTCGTCCTAGCTGGGCTTCTATGGCTGCTGTCACCTCAGCACAAGATGCACCGATAATACCGGTGACTTTTTCTTGTACTCGACCATCTGGATAAATGATGAATTCTAATGTTTCCATGCTTTGAAAGCCAACCTAGATAATAGATTTGAACCTAGCTGCCTGATTTCAGACTAGCTCAAAATTTAGGGATAGGAATTTAGATACAAATTTGCCACCTATCTCATAATTTCCCATACTTAAGGACATATATTTCATCGTTTTTACAAAATTTATTATTTTCACTAGTATTTACCTTCGTTAATTATAAGTTTCTCTTAACCTGATCAATTAGTCAATATGAGGACTGCCAAAGATCAGAAATAATCAAGAACCTGATTAAATCAATCTTGTGGACAACATCTCTAGTCAAAAACAGGCTGAGATTTTTCTCAGCTTCATTGGAAAATCTTATCATTATCATTAGTTAGGGTTTGCTGAATAAGTCTTCTCGTGAAGGGAGGTGACAGGTGACAGTTGACAGGTGACAGTTTCAGCTATCTGTCATCCCCAAACTTTTAAGTTTATTAGAGGTAAAATACTCCGTTTTGGTACTACCCCCTCAAAAACCTTGCACCTATTTTCCTTTTTATCAACCTCAAACCTTTGATTCATTTACGGTTTACGTTTTTTCAGCAAGCCCTAGTTAGCCAATTCAGGCACTTTGTACTTGTCAGCAGGTATAATTGTTACTAGTAGTTCGTCAAATTTATTTTGACGGGTAATGATCGAAAAAAAACCTCTGTTCTTCCCTCCCCCACCTCCCCTACCC